>JAJEIJ010000029.1:0-138829 GCA_022827725.1 Acidimicrobiia bacterium | reverse complement strand
GCGTGCGCCATGCCGACCTCAAGGGCTACACCTACAGCCGCGACGACGTGGACGCCCGGAGCCTGGCCAATCAATACGCCCAAGTTCTAGGCCAGACCTTCACCCATGAGATGAAGCCGATGGAGGTGGAAATACTGGTGGCTGAAGTGGCTTCTGATCCCGGTGGCGATCAGATGTTCCACGTGCTCTACGACGGCACTGTCAACGATGAGTCCGGCTACACCGTGTTGGGGGGAGAGGCCGACTCCATTGCCGAGCAATTGGGTCAGACCTACGACGGTGAATGGGAAGTGGGCGATGCCGTCAAGGCCTCCTCGGCCGCGCTGAGCGGTCAGGAGCGCACACTGGAAGCCGACGACCTCGAGGTGGCTCTCTTGGTTCGGGAGACCGGTCGGAGGGCGTTCCAGAGGATCGAGGGCGACGAACTGGCTGAGTTGTTGAGCTGATGAACCGGCGGGATCTCGGGATCGAGAACGGGTAGGCATGGAGCGGCGCATCTTCGGGATAGAGAATGAGTACGGCGTTACCTGCGCGCTGCGCGGACATCGCCGGCTCAGCCCCGATGAGGTGGCCCGCTATCTGTTCCGCCGGGTTGTGTCATGGGGCCGTAGCAGCAATGTCTTTCTGGTCAATGGCGCCCGGCTCTACCTCGACGTGGGTTCGCACCCCGAGTACGCCACCCCAGAGTGCGACTCTGTCTATGACTTGGTGGCCCATGACAAGGCCGGCGAACGGATTCTGGAAACGCTTATTGAGAGCGCCGAGCAGCGGTTGCGGGAAGAAGGGATCCAGGGGGACATCTACCTGTTCAAGAACAACACCGATTCGGCGGGGAACAGTTACGGATGCCACGAGAACTACCTGACCAGTCGGCGCGACGACTTCTCAGAGTACGCGGAGGTCCTGATTCCGTTCCTGGTCAGCCGCCAGATCTATGCCGGGGCGGGCAAGGTGCTCCAGACGGCTCGTGGGGCCACCTACTGCATGAGCCAAAGAGCCGAGCACATCTGGGAGGGGGTTTCCAGCGCAACCACCCGTTCTCGGCCGATCATCAACACCCGCGATGAGCCCCACGCCGATGCTGAGCGGTATCGAAGGCTGCACGTGATCGTGGGCGATTCCAATATGAGCGAATACGCCACATTCTTGAAAACAGGAGCGACCAGCATCCTGCTGCGGATGTTGGAAGACCCATCGGTGGCGTTGAGGGACATGACCCTGGACAACCCGATCCGGGCTATCCGAGAAATCAGCCATGACCCCACCTGCACTCGGCGGATACGCCTGGCCAGCGGCCGCGAGGTCAGCGCGCTGGAGATCCAGTCTGAGTACCTCGACCGGGCGCTCAAGTACGCCGATAGTCGGGAGCTGGAGCCCCAAGACAAGCAGGCCCTTCAGATGTGGGAGCATTGCCTGGTCCAGATCGCCAAGGATCCCCTCGGTTTGACCCGGGAATGCGATTGGGTGATGAAGTACCACCTAATCGAGGCCTACCGTGAACGCCACGGCCTTGGTCTCGGCGACTCCCGGGTGGCCCTGCTGGATCTTCAGTACCACGACGTGAACCGCTCGCGCAGCTTGTTCTACCGGATGCAGAATCGGGGCTTGGCCGAGCGGATGTGCGTCGACGAGGAGATCAGCCATGCGGTAGAGCACCCGCCCGCCACTACTCGGGCCCGACTCCGGGGAGAGTTCATTCGACGGGCAAAGGAGCGCAAGCGGGACTACACCGTGGACTGGGTGCATCTGAAGTTGAACGACCAAGCCCAGCGGACAGTCCTCTGCAAAGACCCGTTCCGAGCCCATGACGAGCGGGTGGAAAAGCTGATCGAATCCTTGTGATGTCCGGGCGCAAGCCAGAGCAGAGGCGCTGATGGTTGCCGGGTCGAGACGAAAGCCAGAGCAGGTAAGGCTGGAGCGCTTGCTTCGACTCATAGCCGCACTGATCGAGACTCCCCGCTTTTTGTCCATTGAAGAGTTGCTGGAAAGGGTTGGGACTTCCCGAGGAGACGATTCGGCTGGCTACCCCGAAAACGGAGCCGCCGCCAAGAGGGCCTTCCACCGGGATATGAACCAGTTGGCCGATGCCGGCATACCGGTTATCGCCGGACCAGTACCCGGCCAAGAACGGGAGACCTGGGGGTACCGGATCCGCAAGCAGGACTACTCACTGCCGGAGATGGATTTTGAGGCCGACGAGCTGGCCGCCTTACACCGGGCCGCCACTGCGGTCCGTTTCGACGGGGTCTCAGGCACCGAGGCCCTGTGGAAGCTAGGCGGTCGGGTGGGTGAGGGGACCGATGCTGAGTTGGCCGCGGTGCCTGTGCATCCCGCCCTGGCTGAGCTCTTCCAGGCAGTTACCGAACAGCGGGTGGCCGAGTTCACCTATGGCGGTCAGCCCCGCTCATTGGAGCCTTGGACTCTGGCCTTCGACCAAGGCCACTGGTACGTGGTCGGACATGACCGAGGGCGGGAGGACAAGCGCACCTTCCGAGTAGACCGGATTGAAGGCGATATGTCGTTGGGATCGCCAGGCGGCTTTCAGCAGCGGGAGGGAACCACGGGCTGGGCGCCATTCCAGCCCTGGAAGTTCGGAAGCGGCCCGGCTGTCACCGCCCGGTTGAAGGTTGATCCCGATCAGGCGGTTTGGGCCGCTCGGCGGCTCGGCCAAGAGCCCTCGGAGAGGGATTCCGACGGCTCGGCTGTGTTCGAGGTAGTGGTTCGAAGCCCAGACGCCTTCCGATCCCTAGTTTTGGAGTTCCTTGAACATGCCGAAGTGCTCGGACCTCCTGAACTGCGCACTGACATGGTGGCTTGGCTCGAAAGACTGAGCCGATGAGCCGGTTGAGCGCTGGTGACCGTCTGCGGAGAATGCTGGAACTGGTTCCGTGGGTGATGTCCCAAGGAGGCGCCGAGCTGAGCGAGGTGTCACAGCGCTTCGACTACCCGGAGACAGAGCTGCGGGAAGACTTGGTGAAAGTGCTGTTTGTGGTTGGGCTGCACCCGTTCACGCCAGACGAGCTGATATACGTGATGGGTCTGGATGAAGATGACAACGGCGGTTGGGTGGCGATCAGCAACGCCGACTATTTCTCCCGGCCACTCCGGCTCACCCCCGGCCAGGCGCTGGGTCTTATTGGGGCTGGGGAGGCTCTGTTGTCTGGTGCCGATCCTGAAGGCCCCTTGAGCCGGGGATTGGCCAAGTTGGCCGATGGGCTTGGAGTGAGTATGGGCGAGGACCTCGCGGTCAGCCTGGGAGAGCTGGCCGATGAATGGGTCGAGCCTCTGCTGGCCGCGGTTGCTGGTTGCCGCCAAGTAAGGGTCCGCTACTTCAGCTTCGGAAGAGGCCAGGAATCCGATCGCGTCATTCATCCATTCCGAGTTTTCTCAGATATGGGCAACTGGTATGTGCAGGGCCACTGTCAGCAGGCCGAAGGGGTGCGGGTATTCCGAATTGATCGGATCAGATCGCTAGAACTGTTGGATGCGCGGTTCGACCCGCCCGACGAGACCGGCGCACCCTCAGCCTTCGAGGCCCGCGAAACCGACCCCCGGGTTGTGCTGCGGCTATCGCCAGGGGCTTCTTGGGCCATTGAGAAGTACCCCACCGAAGACCAGGTGGTTCTAAGCAGCGGAGAGGTCGACGCCACCATGCCCGTGAGCCATGTCAGCAGGCTCGAGCGGCTGTTGCTCCAGCTAGGACCTCAGGCTGAGCTGCGGCGCGCCGACCCACCGGTGGTTCCGGATCAGGCTCGTCTCGCCGCCCAGCGGGTACTGGCCCGGTACCAATAGGGGTATTCAACGCCGTGAACATCGATCAGTCTGACCAGCAAGCAGGCCCGGTAGCTGCGTCAGCTTCGCAGGACCAGCATGTCGATCAGCCGGTGATCGCGCCGACTCCTGAGGACGGTGGGGAGAGCGGAGCAGACGGCAAACGGAATAAGTCCACTGCCCGGGTCGTCGCCGAGTGGGTTCTGGTCTTGGCTGGAGCCCTGGTGTTGGCCCTAGTGCTGCGCTCGGTGCTGTTCCAGGCCTACTACATCCGTTTCACTTCCATGGAGCCCACCCTGGGCAATGGCGACCGGGTCTTGGTGAACAAGCTGGGCTATGACCTCAACGATGTGAATCGCGGCGACCTTGTGGTGTTCGAGCGGCCTTCGGGAGTCAGCGGCCGACAAGAGGATGACCTCATCAAACGGGTCATCGCCCTGCCTGGTGAGGTGATCAAGTTTGTCGGGGGGGATGTGTACATCAACGGCCGGCGGCTTCATGAGCCCTATCTGCATTCTCCTGGAATCACCGCTGGCAATGTGCCTTCCGGGTGCGCGGCAATCGTCGAGGGGGGCTGCTTGATCGGGACAGGCGATGTGTTCGTTATGGGTGACAACCGCGCCAATTCCACCGACAGCCGGTCGTTCGGTCCGATCTCAGAACGCCTGATAGTGGGACACGCTTTTCTGCGGCTCTGGCCGGTGACCGAGTTCGGCCGGCTCTAACCGCTAGCAGTCGGGATGGTCGTGGCCGTGGCCGTGATCGTGCCCGTGGCCGTGGTCGTTGAAGACGTGGATTGCCCCATCGGTGTGGTCGTCGTGCTCGCCGTGGAATACACAGTCTTCTTTATCGCCGTGGGCCATGCGAAGGCCAAAGGCCTCTTGCAAGTTCTTGTTGGTCAGAACCTCACCGGGCGGGCCCAACGCGACTATCCGGGTAGCCAAGAGAATCACCTGGTCGCAAAGTTCGGCCTCGTCCATGTGATGGGTGGAGATAACCACGATTCGACCCCGCCTGCGTTCCTCATCAACGATCCGAAGGATCGTCTCTTGGCTGGGCATATCCAAGCCGGTAATGGGCTCATCCATCAACAGCACATCGGCGTCGTGGGCCAAGGCCTGGGCCACCATTACCCGCTGGCGCTGGCCTCCCGACAGCTCTCCGAACTGGCGATTGCCCAAATCGGATACCTCGAGGCGTTCGGCCGCATTCTCGATCAGTATCCGATCTGCTGCTCCCAAACGCTTGATCAAACCTCGGTCGCGGAAACGGGACATGCGCAGCACGTTGGAAACGGTCAATGGCATCCACCCCCGCTGTCCGTGCTGCTGAGCCACTAGAGCGAATATCTTCTTGGAGGGTTCTGGGTAGATGGTCCCTTGGGCTGGCGGGATGAGGCCGCACATCATTCTGAGCAGGGTGGTCTTGCCCGAGCCATTTGGCCCGATCAGAGCGGTGGACGTTCCATGCTCGAATTGGCAGGTGACGTCAGCGAGGGCGACGTGACCGTTGCCGAATTTGGCGGTGACGTCGGCGAAGGCAATGGGATCTTTGTTTTGAGCGACCAGGGCCTTGGCAGATGCGGCTTGCTCGCTCATCGACCCTCAGGGTACCAGCTTGTCAGCGCCTCTCTCATGCGGTCGACGTGGTCGCTGTATACCGCGTCGATGCCCATGTCCAGCAGCTCTCTGAGCACTCGGGGTTGCTGGGCATCCCAGCCGAAGCAGAGGATTCCAAACCGGTGGAAGAGGGTTACCAGGCCACCGGTCCAGTCGGTCTGATGGAGGTTCACCGAGTCGATGGCGGCCTCGGCCAGCACTGCGGCGCGTCGCTCCGGCCCGCCGTCCATACGACTCAGCCGGGTGGAATTGCACAGGCGCACATCGGGCCAGAGGTTTCGCAGTTCGACCAGGGTGTCCACGTCGGGGTGGCACAGCCATAGCCGCTGACGAAGTGGAAGCCCGGTGCGGGCTGCGGCCTCGTCCACGCTGGCGACCACCGCGGGAGCCGCGTCAGGATCTTTCAGGTCGAGGGACAGCTCGAAACCTCCGCCGCACTTGCTATAGAGCTCGGCCAGGCTGGGGATGTGGTCGGGAAGTTGGTCTCGCCGGCAATCGGGAATGGGCCGTTTCCGCGGCCAGCGGCCCATCCGAACAACACCGTCATGGTCAAGCACGGCCAGCCCATCGGCGGTCACCCAGGCATCGCTCTCCAAGCCGGTGGCCCCCATTTCCAATGCCCGGATGAACGCGGCAAGTGTGTTTTCCTGTTCGTGGGCCCGAGCCCCCCGATGGGCGAATCCAATTGGGGGTATGAGAAGGGCGGGAATCCTTGGGGCCATTAGTCAAACCTTGAGCAGCCTTGCGGAGTATAGGTAGCGATGGTCACGCCTTGAGCAGCCCTGTAAAGGATAGGTAGCGGTAGCCTCTCGGTGTGGGCAACCTCGGATGGGCTGAGATCGCGGTGATTGTGGTGGTGGCCCTGGTTGTGCTGGGACCAGAGAAATTGCCGGGAGCAGCTCGCCAGATCGGGAACGTCCTTCGTCAGGTCCGAAAGATCTCCACTGGGTTTCAGCAGGAGCTGCAAAATGCCCTGGACGAGCCCATAGAGGCTGAAGCCCGCCAGCGCGGCCAGCTTGCCGTTGAACAGAGCAGGCAGGGAAGCAGTCCGGGGAACGAGGAGTCGAAGACACAGACTGAACAGACCTCCGACCCACCGCCAAGCAGCCAGTGAGCGACCAGGGGGAGGGCCGCCTCCGGTCCAGCGATGGAACCATGCCTTTGATGGGGCACCTGGTGGAGTTGCGATCACGGCTCATCAAGAGCATTTTGGCCGTGGTGGCTGGCGCAGTTGTGTGCTGGGTGTTCTACCCCCAGATATTGGACCGGTTGGTCCAGCCCTATTGCGACGTGGTCCCCGAAGAAGCGGTGGCCGAAGAAGCAACCCGTCAAAACCTCTTCGGTGGCTGTGAGCTGTTGGTGCTCGACCCGCTGGAGCCGTTCTCGGTGCGTTTGACCGTGGCGGGCTACGGAGGGCTGACGCTGGCAATCCCGGTGGTGCTCTGGCAGATATGGAGGTTCGTGCAGCCCGGCCTGTATCCCCGCGAGCGCCGTCACGCGGCCGCCTTCACCGTGATAGGAGCCCTGCTCTTTGCCTTGGGAGCTGGCCTGGCGTATTGGAGCATCCCCCGGGCGCTTAATTTCTTGGCCTCCATCGGCGGCGAAGACTTGGTGACCGGCTTCTCGCCAGCCAAATACCTGTCGTTCGTCATCAAGATGATGGCGGCGTTCGGAATCGGCTTCGAATTCCCCATCCTGCTGGTGTTTTTGCAGATGGCCGGGATCATCCACTACCGACAGCTGATACGAGGGAGGCGATTCGCAATTGTGGGCATTGTCGCCCTGGTTGCGGTGATTACTCCTAGCGGAGACCCGTTCACACTCATGGTGCTGTCGATACCCATGTACCTGTTCTATGAGGCTGCCATTGGAATCGGCTGGTTGCGGGACCGCCGACAACGGCGCCAGACGGCCGAAGAGGTAGAAGCCAATGCCAATACGGCAGGGTGAGGATTGGGGCGAGTCCGGAGGTCTGAGCGCTGACGGCGTATTGGTGAGCAGCGACGCCGAGGCTCGGTCAGTGATCGAAAATGCCCGGCGGGCCAATCGTCCGCTGCCCGAGTTGGGATTGCTGGGGGGTGATCTGTGCCGCACTCTCGGAGGACGGGGTGATGCCGAGGCCATTCGCTCACCGGAAGCGTGGAGGTTCGCTGTGGACCTCGGAGCAGTACTGCTGGATGGGCGCCTGTTCTGGTTCTGCGCCCACCTTGCGGCTCGGAGAAAGGGGTGGGCTGGCGAGGCGCTGGTGACCATGAACGCGGCCTGGTGGGGAAACTGGAATCTCGGACCCAAAGCCCATCCAGGAGACGGACTGCTGGATGTCTCCCACGGCCGCCTATCAGCCCGAGACCGGCTGCGAGCCCTCCGCCGGGTTGGCACCGGAGACCACCTGCCCCATCCCCAGATTCGGTACCGCCGCACTGGTGCTTTCCAAGCAGAGCTCGAGCGGCCGCTGATGGTGGAGTTGGACGGACAGCCAGTGCAAAGGGCTTCCAACTTGTCGATCCGAGTGGAGCCAGCAGCACTCATTGTTGTGGTGTGACTGAGGACTGCATTAACGCGACAATCCACGACGGGACAAGTAGCATTCGCCCCGTGACTCCCGATGTGGCCAAGCAGCAGATGGCTTCAGAGGTTGATGCCCGAGCATCTCGACTACTCAGCGTCTCCCACCAGATCCATGAGAACCCCGAATTGTGTTTCGAGGAACACACCGCCCACGATCTGCTCTGCTCTGCCTTGGAGGACGAGGGGCTCGAAGTGGAGCGGTCGGCATACGACCTAGACACGGCGTTTGTTGCCAGAGCGGGCGGCGCCGGCCCTCATGTTGCGGTGATTTGCGAATACGACGCATTGCCTGAGATCGGGCATGCATGCGGTCACAATGTGATCGCAGCCGCGGGACTGGGTGCCGGATTGGCCGCGGCCGCCCTGGCCGACGAGCTTGGGGGACGCATCAGCATTATCGGCACCCCTGCGGAGGAGGGTGGCGGCGGCAAGCAGTACATGCTGGAGAGAGGCGCTTTCGACGGCATCAGCGCAGCCATGATGGTGCATCCCGCCAATCACGAGCTCGTCCGCATGAACACCATCGCCGTGGAGCAGCTCGTGGTGACATACACCGGTCGGCCATCCCACGCCTCCGCGTCACCCCACCTGGGCAGAAATGCCCTCGACGGTGCGGTGCTGGGGTATATGAATGTGGCTGCCCTTCGCCAGCACATACGGCCCGATGAGCGCATCCACGGGATCTTCACCCGGGCTGGGGACAAGCCGAACATCGTTCCTCACGATGTCGCCGCAGAGTGGTACGTCCGCTCTCCGAAGCTGGACAGCCTGGCCGAGTTGAAAGAGCGGGTGGTGGCCTGCCTCGAAGCCGGTGCGGCGGCTGCCGGGGTGGGCATTGAGTGCCGTCGTGAGTCGCCGATCTTCGCCGACTTGATCGACAACCGGGTGCTGCTGGACCTTTATGCCCGCAACGCCGCGTCGATGGGGCGAATCGCCCGCGAGCCCAAGTCGTCGGCCGCCGTCGTAGGCAGCACCGACATGGGAAACGTGAGCTACGCAGTGCCGTCGATCCATCCCATGATCAAGGTGGCCCCGGACAATGTGGCCATTCACACCCCGGAGTTCGCCCACTACGCCGAATCGGAAAGCGGCGACCAGGCGGTGCTCGACGGGGCGAAGATCATGGCCATGACGGTGGCCGACCTGTGGTTGGATCCTGAGGCCACGAACCGGGCTGCCGATGAGTTGGCTCAAAGCCTGCAATGACTCAATACGTCGCCAACCTGCAATGGCCTTTCAGCGACTTAGTGCGTCGCTAGCCTGCAATGACTCAGTACGTCGCTGAACAGTTCACCAATGAAGAGGCGGACATCCTCCGCCGGTACTTCACCAACCTGGATCAGCCGGTGTTCGCCCTCGTCAACCTGCCCGAGGTGGTCAAGGGGGCACTGTTTGCCCGCTATAGCCGTTCGGCCAAGTCGCTGCGTCGGCTGTTCTTGGACGAGTTTGTCGGCGAGCTGGACATCAGTGGCGACGTGACTATCGACGCCACCGTGGGGCTGCGCCGAGCCGAGGAGCTATACGACCGGGTTTTCTTCGAATACGGGGACGATTCGGTTGCCCAGTTGGGCGGCGTCCACTTGGCCTGCGAGCAGGCCTCCAACATCTTGACCAAGGTGCTGGAGTGGGGCCGGCTTATGTCATATCTGGAGCAGTCCACGCGGTATATCGACTACCTCGCTCGGATCGGCGGCCGTTATCGCTACTACCGCGATCCCGAGGTTGGGGAGTCTCCTCTGTCGGGCCGCTACGTGAGCGACATGGACCGAATGTTCGAGGCCTACGGCCAACTCCTGCCTGCCATGACCGACTTCTACCGCGAGCACACCCCCAGGGACTCGGACTCCTCCGACTTCGCCTATCGCCAGGCGATCCGGGCCAAGGCCCTGGATGCGGTTCGGGGGGTGCTGCCCGCGGCAACCGTGTCCAACGTGGGCATCTACGGCACCGGCCAATCCTACGAACTGCTGCTGCTTCGAATGCGGGCCCACGAACTACCCGAAGTGCAGGCCTATGCCGAATTGATGTTGACCGAGCTGCGCAAGGTCATCCCTTCCTTCTTGAAGCGAGTGGATCTAGAGGACCGAGGGGTGGCATGGAGTCACTATATGGGCGACGTCCAAGAGTCGATGGAGAGCGTGGTCGACTACCTGCTGCCGGCCGACCTGCCAATCGATGAAGCTCCGACGGTGCGGTTGGTGGATTTCGACCCCGACGCCGAGATCAAGATGGTGGCGTCCATGCTCTATCCCTACACCCATTTCTCGGAAGAGCAACTAGAACGAGAGGTTCGGACGATGGGGGCAGAAGACCGCCTCTCCATCGTGCGGGCGTACGTCGGCGAACGGGCCAATCGCCGACACAAGCCTGGACGGGCCTTGGAGCGTTCTTTTTACCGGTTCGACATATTGGCCGACTACGGTGCCTTTCGGGATCTCCAGCGCCATCGCATGCTCACCCTTGAATGGCAGAAGCTCAGCCCCCGACACGGCTTCACCCTTCCTGAGTCGGTGGACGCCGCGGGATGTGCTCCGGTCTTCAAAGAGGCCATGGATCGTTCAGCCGACTTGTACGACCTCTTGAACCGGGATTTCCCCGAACAGGCCCCCTATGCAGTGAGCTTTGCCTACAAGGTGCGCTTCAACATGGGCATCAACGCCAGGGCCGCAATGCACCTTATCGAGCTGCGCACCACCCCTCAGGGGCACTCGGTGTACCGGGAGATCGGGCAGGACATGTGGCGGCTCATCCGCGATGAGGCCGGCCACCCGGCAGTGGCAGAGATGATGCGTTTTGTCGACCTCAGCGAAGAGCCACCGCTTGGCCGCCTGGATGCCGAACTTCGAGCTGAAGAGCGTCGCCAGGTTCGAGAGCGGGCATGAGCCAGAGATGCTCTTTTGGCCAAATGGAAGATTGAACGGGTAAGTGCGCACATTGTGGGCGCGCCGGTGTCTATGATCCGCGCTGATCGGATTGCCTGAGGAGGTAGCAGGGGAGCATGACAGACCCTGACGAGCACGACGAGATGCCGGACGAAGAGTTCGACGAGAGCGCCATCGACGATCTTGACGGCGACATTGGCGAAGACATCGGCGAAGACCTCGACGATGAGTTCGAAGCTGTCCTCGGAGACGGCGAACTTGAAGATGACGACCTCGACGATGATCTCGACGAGGAACTCGAGGAAGAGGAAGAGAGCGGGAACAACGGGCCAGCTCGCAACGCAAACGCGGGCGATGATGAGGATGGCGAAGGGGAGGACATCGACCCCGACAACGTTGAGGCCGATCTCGACACCATTTTGAAAGACCGCCTGGCCGCCGGTGACGACGAGGACGAAGATGAGGAGACTCCCGACCCGTCGCCTGAGGCCTCGGGTCAGGTCGCGCCCAAGCGAGACAATGAGTGGACCTGCGAGGGGTGTTTCCTGATCGTCAGCTCAAGCCAGTTCGGGTCCCGCGAGAATCCCCGGTGTCCTTCGGGGGAAGAGCCCTGTCCGTCTTTGGCCCGGCTATGAGCCCGACCGATGACGCCGATTCCTCCCGGGAGGTAGCTGGTTCCTCCCGCGAGTCGATGGACCGTCTGCTTGATACGGTGCTCTACGCTCCCGTAGGGATTTTGCTGTCGGTTGACTCTCCGCCTTCCGAGTTGGCGGCCCGGGGTCGCCGCCATTTGGAAGCGGCTCGCCTGCTTGGCCGCATGGCTTTGGACCATTCCTCGAAGCCTTCGGGGCCCAGCGTCGACCCCGTTGATTTAGAGCCAGGTTGAACGTGAGCGATCGGCCAAAAGGGGGTACGGCCCGACCAGCTCGTTTCGATGAGGTTGGCATTGTGGCCGACTTAGCTCGGGAGGCCCGCCGCGAGGCCCTCGAATACAGGGGAGGGGAGCGCTGGATGGCCACGGAAGCCGCCTCCGAGCCTCTTGAAGATCATCTCGCCGAGCTGTTGGCTGATCCAGAGGCTCTCGTGGTCGTTGGGATATGGGAAGAAGCGGTAGTGGGATACGGATGGGCTCAGCGGGTTGTGCGCCGGGACGGATCCTTCATAGCTCGAATCGACGAGTTATACGTGACCCCTGATGCCCGTTCGGTGGGAGTGGGGGAGTCACTGTTCGGTGCCCTGAAGAAGTGGGCTCAGGAACAGGGTCTGGTGGCGATTGATGCTTTCGTGCTTCCGGGCCACCGCGAGGCCAAGAACTTCTTCGAGACGTTCAAACTGACGGCCCATGCGCTCATCGTGCACACGCAGCTCGATCAAGAGCCAAAAGCGTGAACCAGACTCCAGAAGGTGCCGACGCTGATGGGACAGATATGAGCGGACCGGAGCTATGTGTCGGGGCTGTAGTGGTTCGCGACGGCGCCATTCTGTTGATCCGTCGGGGTAGTCCTCCAGGAGAAGGGCTGTGGTCGGTACCCGGTGGGCGGGTGAAGAAAGGGGAAACTCTAGCTGAGGCTGTTCGCCGCGAGCTGCGAGAGGAGACCTCCCTTGATGGAGAAGTGGGCCAGGCGGTGGGCTGGACTGAGCTCATCGGCCGACGACGCCACTACGTAGTGGTGGACTACTGGGTCACGGTGGCGCCCGACGCGGTGCCAAGGGCAGCTACCGATGCCTCTGACGCGGCGTGGGTGGCTCTTGAAGACCTAGGAGAGTGGGACTTGGTGGACGGCCTGCTGGAGTTCCTGAGTGATCATCAAGTTATCGGCTAGCCGTCGGAGTGCCTGCCCGTCGGCGGGGGCGCTTCGGGGGAGGGGTGGGCTCCACTCCGAACAGAGCCGCAATGTGGGGAATCCGCTCCGATAGCTTCTTGACCTCAGCCAGCAGTTCTTCATCGGGCTTCTCTGGGATTCCCAGGGGTTCCACGGTTCGGCGCACCGGGGAAAAGGCCACCGCGCCCATAACGGTTATCCAGCGCTTAGATGGAGTCTCGCTGGTCAATGCCGCGTTCGCCGCCTCGGTGAGGCGGGTAACGATGTCTTGAGGAAGGGGCACCCCGGCCTTCGGAGGGCGGGAACTGAGACGCAGGGCTCGCACCATCCGGCCATCGGCCAGCGTGGCCGCGACCTCGGCCAGCCATTCGGCGTGTTCCCGGTCGACCCGCTCAGTGAGCTTGGTGCGAAGCTCCTCAGCCAGCGCTTTGGCCTCTTCGTCTGTTGCCCCAGACTCCGAGGCCACCACCACAGATCGGAGATCGCGGAGATCAAGCTCGTCGATGCCGGCCAATGCGGCCTCAACTCGATCCCGCCATTCCGCAGCTCGCATGCCGGGAAGCAGCTTGGCGGCCACAGTCAGGAAATCGTCAGACGAGTCTGAATCGGGCGCCTTCCCTTTCGAGGGTTGTTTTTCAGGCTTGGCATCGGTATCAGGGGTGGGCTCTTCGGGTTTGGCGTCGGCTTCGGGGCTCTTTGGCTCGGCGGCTTCTTCGCCGGCTTTGGCTGCCTCTTCAGCTGCCTTCTTCTTGGCTTGGGCGGCATCGCGAGCCTTCTTGCGCTGGTCTCGCAGGGCCTGTTCGACCGAACTGATGCCGTCACGCATCATCTTCTCGGCTACGGGCTGTTGCTCCTCAGGCAAGCTTTCGATCAAACGCTGACGGTGGGCGCGGTCTGGGCGCAGACGTTTGGCCTTGGGACGGTCATCCTCACGACGGGACTCCTGGCGGTCGCGGTCTTTCCTGTTTCCTCGGCCTCGGCGGTCTTGACCCTCTCGTCGGTCGCCGCGGTCGCGCCCCCGGTTCTTTCGGTTGGACACCAGCTGGGTGGTCACCAGCGGCTGGTCTCGGCCGGAGCCCAGGATCTCCAGTGTCTCCGGCATGGGGCGCTTCTCTTTGGCTTCAAACACCTCAATGATCTCAATGCCGTCCATATGGAATTCGGCCTCGACGGTCAGTTCGTCGCCCACGCTGGCGGCAAAGGAGATCAGATCACCGGATAGTTCACCCTTGGGCTCGCGCGCGCCGGCTGCTCGCCACGTCCAGGAGCCATCGGGCCGCTGGCTGGTCAGCTCGATCTCTATTCTCCGAGACACCGGCGGTCACGCTACCGCATGAGAGCTCAGCCGCAGAACTGCTGGCGCGCTTTCGGCGGTCGGGTGCAGGAGTGCTGGTGTGCCTTGGGCAGACACCTAACACGATCCCAACACACTGGTCGCGGCCACACTGAAACCCTCGAGTTCTACTGCGGTCGTCGCGAAAGAAGGGGATAGCCCGGTGAGCACCGTGGGGCTCCATGGGACTTGGGCCTCTATTCGAAGGACTGCTCCGCTCGGGGACTGGCTGATGCAGCCGGACACAATCGTGCCGTCGACGCGGGTGGCATTAACGGAGGCAGAGTTGCACCCGTCACCGCCGCAACCGTTGATGAATGCCGCCGCCGCACGGTCAGCTCGGTCAGCGGCTAGGTTGCCGTTGGCGATCAGCTCGGCGTGGTCGGTGAGCGAGCCGGTGACCACGGCCACGGCCACGCCGAGAGTCAACAGCACGATGGAGGTGTGCATAGCGCTATCCGACGGGCTCGACGCTGGCGGCGACGACCCGGTTGATGTTGAATAGTCGGCCCAACTCGACTGGACAGCTCACCACCACGGCGACCGATGGTGATGTGCTGCGGCTGCTCACCGGTCGGGGTTGGGAGACCAGGTTGACACTGAACTCAGGGTCGGTTTGGTTGCAGACCCCGGCGGTAGTGGCCAGGCCAGATTGCTCCACTGTGGCGGCGACCTCGGCCCATCGGGCCCGATCCGAAGGTTGAGTGCCATTGGCTGGGGATTGGGCCAGGGTGTCGGCGGCATGGACCACAGCAGCTTCGGCAAAGGTCGAGGTTCGATAGCGGGCTGTTCCCAGGGTGCCGGCCGCGTCAAGCACCACCACGCCGAGCGCCAGGGAAGGCAGGATCAGCAAGAACGCGATGGCATCACTCATGTTGGTGCCACTAACACGATCCGGGAACCTTGAGGGCCGCCGCCTGGGTTGCCGAGTGGCAGGCAGTGGCGGTGGTGCGCAGCGCAGACACCCGAGAGTCCAACGGCGCGGCCGTGACTGAGGCGAACAGGTTGCAGGCTTCGGCAAACACCTCCACCGCCACCGGTTGCACGGCCAAATGATTCATCTGGCTGAGGCTCGCTTGGGCCGCGGCGGTGAGTGCCTCCGGTGGGGGAGTGGGCTGACACTGCCACCCGGCGGCCACGGCCGCCTGGGCCGCGGCAGTAGCGGCCGACTGGGCCGCGGCGTCGGCCGACAGCCGGGTGACGTGGCGCACGTACAGTCCGGTGATCGTTATCAGCAAGAACATGAGCAGCACTGATGTGCGCAATACGACCAGGGTGGTGGTCATGGCTGGCTACGCGCACGGTGGTGTGTTAGCTGCGGTCCAAGTTCCGCCTACCGCGTCGCAGAGCGTCTCGGTCGTTATCCGACTCTTTTCAATGTTGTCCCCGGTCTTCGGTGCATTGTCGCTGAGTTGGGCGTAGACGATGATGGACACGATGGCGGCGGCGGCGATGCCGACCACGATCAAGATCATTTGCACGATGGCGGATTGCACGTTGGGTTTCTCCTTCAGGCTGTACGGCCGCCGCCGAGCTTCAGATGACGAAGACCACGGCGGCCATGACGACAAGACCAGCGATGGCGGCCACCAGGGTGACCGTGGTTCCGATGGCCCGGCTGAGCTGGTCGATCGCCAGGCGCCGCTCGGACTCCAGGGTCCGACCGATCGCGACAGTGACTTGTCCAAAAGGTCAGATGACGCCGCCCCCGCCCGCTCAGCAGCCACCACCGAGGCCAGCAGCGGCTCGGCGGGCGAGCCGGCAATGGCCGCGGAGACCGCGGGCAGCGGATCCCGCCCGGCATCGAGGGCGGCTCCAATGGCACTCTGGGCCAGGGTGAAGGCCCGGCCGGAAACGGTCAGCGCCGCGTTGACCGCGGCCGCATTGATGGGTTGGCCTGCTGAGGTCAACAGCCGCAGCTTCCGCATCCATTCGAGCATCTTCTGATCTCGCTCGCTGCGGTAGGCCGCGGCGGCCAGTGCCCGAATGGCCGCCGGCGCCAACCAAGGTATCCACGTTCCGGTGACAACGGCTAAGGCCAGACCTTCAGCCCAGCCAAAAATCACCCTTCCTGCCACACCACCCGCCACTGTGCCGACAGCAGCCAGAAGCCAGCCGGTTGTGGAAATCTGATTGGGCGGCCATCCCATGGCCGCAGCCTGAACTGCGAGGTGGCCACTGGTTTTGGGGCGGACCAGTAGTAGTACTGCTACTGCGCCTGCTCCCGACAATCCGGCTAGGAAGATCATCGGCTCATTCTCCAGGCCGGGGCCAGCACTCGAGCGCAGAGCGCCGCGGTCAGCACCGAGAGAAGCAGCAGAAGCTGCTGCCCCACTGGGGAGGCCAGCCAGCGGCCCACGTCTCTGGCGGCAAATCCGGTTATGGCCAGCATGCCGACGGCCATCACCACCGTGACGGCGATCTGAGGCATGAGAGCAGCCGCGTATCGGTGGAAGTGCCGGGAGGTCTCGGCGGCCTCAGTGGCCTCGTCGGCCAAGACACCGGCCAAGCCCACCCACTGGGAACCACCCCGAAACGCCTCGGCCAGCACCGTGGCCAACATCTCGGCAACCGGCCGCTGGATGGTGGCGGCAAAGCGGTTGGCCGCTTCTACTAGACCGCCAGTCTGGCACTCAGCGCCCATCACCCGAGCGGCGGCCCCGACCCGGCCGGGAATCAGCGGCGCGGCTTGGCGCACGGCTTCCACCACAGTGGGGGCCACCAAAGCCTGATTGGCCAGCCCGTTGGTTAGTTGGGCCAGTTCGTCGGCCTCCCGCAAGCTGCGGCGCGACCGGATCTGTATGGCGATGGCCCAGAGGCCCACACCGGTAAGGATCATCGCTGCCAGCCCCGTGATGGGTCCCAGCAAAATCTGCCCAACCAGAAATCCGAGAACAACCATGGCTGTAGCGGCGAGGGGTCCGACTCGGATCCTGTGTCGCTGAGCCAGCACCATGCTGCCGACCAGGAGCCCGGCCGGGTTTCCCGTTGAAGCCGGCCACCAGATCACGGCCATGAGAGCGAATCCTGCGGTCAGGAGCACCGCAGTTGGCGCGGTCACTTGTCCCTCGTTACAGAGGCCAATGGCGGCGGCGGGGCCGCAGTTGGCGCTCTATCGGGGCCGCGGTGGGAACTGTCCGCCGGTCGGAGGTCGATTCCCACTGACTGGTACAGCCCCTCGATCTGCCCTTGGGGCCGGCCAACCGGGACGGCCCATCGCTGCCCGGAGCGAAGCGACCAAAGACATTGGGTTTTGATGGTGTCGTGGCGGTCGTCGTAGCTGACAATCTGGGAGACGTCAGAGATCACCCGCCCCCCGAGTTCATTGCGGCCCATCCAGACCAGCAGGTGAACCGCGATGGCGATCTGCTGTCGGGCGAATCGGGGGTCGGCACCCTCGCTGCACGCGTACGACAGCAGCTTGGCCAGCACCCCCGGGCCAGGCTGACTGTGCAAGGTGACCAGGCAGCCGTTGAGCCCGCTGCTCATGGCATCCAACAGCGCAAGGGTTCCCTCACCCCTGGTTTCGCCGATCACCAGTTTCGACGAGTTGGCCCGCTTGGCGTCGCGGATATGGTCGCTCATGGAGAGCTTCCCCACGCCGTCGTTGTTGGCATCCCGAGTGAGGCGTTCGAAGCTGTTGGGGTGGATGTCATATTGGGCCAACCGCAGCTCGGGGGTGTCCTCAATGGTGTCAATCCTCTCCGAGCCATCGACGGTGGCCAGCAGAGCCTGGCAAAGCGTGGTCTTGCCCCCGCCCATGGCCGCCGCGATCACTACGTTGGCCCGAACCGGACCTGAAACCGCTCCCACCAGGATCTTCTGAAGCAAGGGAGCAGCCACGTTGAGGTCGTCAAGGGTGGCCTTACCCGCCATGTTGGAGCGCAGCACCATAGTGGGGGGATGGCACATGAACGCTTCGGCGTGGAGCCTCCATCGGTCACCGAGGCGAATATCCAGGCGGCTGTCGAGCACGTCGAAGCGTTGAGGCTGCCCGCCCGAGAAGCTGGCCAAGTGGCGAGCTGTCTCGATCAGTTCATCGTTGGATGCAAACGGCGAGGGTCGCCGTTCGCGTTGGCCGTCGGCTCGGTGGACAATCGTGCATTCGCCGCCCCGAATCTGGAACTCCTCAACCCCGGTTTCTTCAAGCAGGCCGGCGAGGCGGGTCTGGGCGGCCTGCGATGCCGACCAGAGATGGGTCTCGCGGTCAAGCGGATCGAGTCGGCGGGGGGCGACTGCGGTCCACGCCAATCGGCGTCCGACCCGGTGCAGACGACGCTGATCGCGACGGGTCGGCTCGAAGGAAACCCACAGGTTTGCGACCCCTTGGCCGCGGTTTCGACCGAGCTCGGGTTGCTCGGCGGACACGACAATCGACACGATGGGGGTGACGCGGCGCGATCCTGTGTCCAGCCGGAGCTGGGAGCGCACGTCGGTGCTGTCGGATGCAGTGATCCACAGCACCGCGGCGGCCGATGCAACCGCCGACTCGAGGCGAAGCTCCGGTTGGTCGTCTCCCATCGACAAGACCGTGGGGTGGCCGGCCGCCAATGCCTCGTCGACTTCGGCTGGAGAGGTAGCAAGAACAACACCGGGGGCCGCGTCGGCCATACCCTCAAGCACTTCATCGAGTACCCGCTTTACCGCCTCGGGGCTGAGCCATCGATCTCCTATGGCCAAGAGCATCAGCGAACGTCCTCACCATGGCACAGGGGCCAACTTCCGGGAGGCGACTCCCAGATCCACCACTGCTCATCGGACAGTACAGCAGCCAATTCGGGGTCCGCCTCCACCGTGACGCTGGTGGAGGCGCCATCGCCGTCGGCTGCCACCACAGTCACCAAGGCAGCCGCACAGCCTCCGGGAGACGACGAGAACACGGCTCGCTTTCCGGCCACCGGACCCGGCTCGGGCCACAGCTCGTCGCTCACCGTGAACCGCATCAGCGCGGTTGTGCGGACATCGTCGCCGTCTTGGTGAGGGCTCAGCATCTTGGCTGAGACCAGGGTGCCCTCGGGCACATCAACCGCGGCCACAGTTCCGGCCAGCTCCGAGGGATGAATGAAGAGCACCGCCAAATCAGCAGGCATGTTGACCAAGGTGTGATCGCCGGGAGGATGCCCCGCAGGCCATCGTTGTGTGGCGGCAACCACCGGCACTTCCGCCACGACGTCACCGTCACGTGAAAGGGCAATAACCGCTGCCGCTGTGGCAGCGAGGACTATTGCCGCCGCTAGCAAGCGCCGCCGGAAGCTCACCGGCCAAGAAGTCGGCGACCACTGCTCGCGGTTGAGGCCGGCTACCACAGGGTCACCTGCTGGCCCAGATACCCTGCCGGATCACGGAACCAGGACAAGTCGGAGGCCACGGTCTCGGTATGGAGATCGCCCTGCTCAGAGGTGTATCTGATGAGGAGCTGCCACTCCCAGAAGCCCTGACGGGGGATAGACCAGCGGCACTTCCCGTGGCTGCTCTTCCAGTTCTCCGAGAGCGTCAGCACCCCGGTCGTCGGTGTGGTCCAGACTGGCAAGTCACCCGGTGGACACCATGTGGTGGTTGGATCGTTGCGGGGGAATGCCGCGGTATACCACTCCTTGCGCTGTTGGCTGAGGCCATCCCACAACGCCGCCGCACCACGGGCTTCGTTGGCCGCGGCTGTGGTGCCTGGTGATCGAAGTTTGGCCAGATCAGACGCCTGGTGGGGGAGTAGCTCTCTCAGCGATACCCCAACTGCCGTTGCCGTCCACAAACATCCATCCTTCGGGGCGTCCACCACATCGAGGGAGTGACCCGACTTCAGCGCGATCCAGTGGCGGGCTGGACTCTCAGGGGTGGACGCGGCGGTCAAGAACATCCGGCCACCAGGAACCTCCGGGTGGTGATGGCCGGAAAATCCCTGGGCATAGGGAACGATCGACTCCCACCGCAGAGAGCTGAGAAGGCTCTGGCGGTTGGAGTCGCTCCACGAGCTTGTACACACCTTGGGGGCAGGGGTTGGAGCAGGCGGGTTGACAAAGGGAGCGCTGGGGGGCTGCGAGCTGGGACAAGTACCGTGCCACGCACAGTTCTCGCTGTTGTGCGAACAGATGTCAGGGGTGTTCGGATTGCCATCGTGGTCGTAGGGGAACGGGGCGGGGTGAGTGTGCGGTGTCGGCGCGCTTCTGTGATCCAAAGAATCACCGAGACTGCCGCAATACACGGAGTCCACGTTGTCCTCGGTGTTCCCACCATCTCTCTCGGGCAGCACCCAAACCTCGTTGCCCTCTTCGTCTTGGTGATAGCTGACGATGCACGGGGCATCGCCGGTTACCGTGCTGCACAAGGGAGGACGCTCAACCAGGACTTCCGCGCCATCCTCCGTTGTTCCGGGCTTGACGGTGTAGGTTCCCGGCGGCGGTTTCGATGAGGTGCCAGTGCCGTCATCCGATTCTTCTCGATCGTCCGGTGGAGGGGCAGTTGCGTCTTCTTCACCATCTTCAGGGCTGGACGTGTTGGGGTCATCCATGCAGCCGATCCACTCGTTGAACAAGCCCCAGGGAATCTGACCCGGCGGACATGTCGGCGGAGGATCGGGATCCTCCGGCTCAGGGGTTGGGTCCGGCGCCGGCACCGGTGTGTGCTCATGGGGGACCGGTTGGCCCGTATTCGGGTCGGTGCAGGTGTCGGCAGTTGTGACTAGTGCGAACACCAGCATCACAAAGGCCAGCTTGCGGCGGTTGAACATCAATTGCCGGACAACCCGTTGCCTCCGCCGCTTTGATTTTGGCATCTGGTTCATGTGGGCTCCATCTCCTCAACCTCCTAGCAACTGAGCCAGAGCCCGGAGGGAATGGGCGGCACGGTAGGCAGGCCGTCTTCGCCCTCACCCCTCACCAGGCTGGCCAGGATGTCCAGTTCTTCGCACCGGCCTCTGCGGACGGTGTTGATTTCATGGCCTGACACCCTTTGAACGCACGGGCTGGCCCATCCGGCCTCGGCAAAGCGGGCAGAGCGAGTGGGGGCCACTTGCCGCCACAGGTCGTCGCATCGAGCAAGAAGACTGCACCACCGCTGACGGACGGCTTCCGGGGACAGCTCAGGATCGTTGAGTGATAGACCGTAGTCGGCAAACCGGTCGTCAGAGCTCAGGCGCCGGTAATAGTCGTCGGGGAGTCGGCACTCATCCGCCACCTGCCGGACGGGGTGCGGATCGAGCCAGCTCGCGCAATTCTCTGCCCAGCCGGTGCGAATATAGGGGGCGGCGCGCTGGTCAGTGCGCAAGTAAAACGCCTTGTAGGCTTCCCACACGCAGCGGTGGTCGTCGCGTGCTCCCAGATAAGTGATCGGGTATGCCATGTCGCGCCAGACCATGCTGCACGTCTGAACCGGTGTCCCCCCATACTGGAGTTTCTGGCGGCTGAATCCGGGCCACTCCACGAGGCACTCGCTCAGGTATCCGAGCACAACATTCTCGGGTAGCCCTTCCGGCGCATGGTCGTGGAGAAGGCTTCGGTGGTATCCGCCAGAGTCGAGCAGTTCCTGGTAGGTGACCAGTCGGGTGGCTCGAGGCAGTCCGCTGTCGTCTATTACACAGGCCGGGTAAGGCCCGACACATCCCAACTCTTCAGCGGTGAGCGGAAACGCCGTGAACATGATGCCCAGGGTCTCGCAGGGATCTACCGGCCAGACGATGTCGGGCGGCATCAGGGCATCGGATTCAGTCAAGGGATCCTCGGCATTGCCGCCATCTCCGGAAACAGTGTCTGTCCATCCCAGCCCAGACCACCACCGCAGTTCATGGCGGCAAGTCGGGTCGCGAAACCAATCGGCATGGGGAAGAACAGCCGAATGGTCGGCGCTGGAGGGCTCGACCACGCCGTCGCTGGCCCGCACCGCGGGAACAGGTTCCGGATGTGGGGTTGAAGAGGCTATCGACTCAGGGACTGCTGACGCCGGCAGCGCGATCTGGGGCCCCAAGACGGCTGGGTCTTCCGCAGATGCCAACGGACGGTCAGCGGGCTCATCGGAGGTCCCGGCGCAAGCCACCAGCAACAGCGCGGCAACCAGGGAAACCTGCCAGGCGGCAACCATAAGGCCCTCCGTTCGACGCTTCTCGGTGAGGGGCCTGTGAGGCCGATAACCCTGGCCTGAACCAGTGGTGCGACTATAGTTGGCTGCCTTTCAGATGTCTATAGCCAATTTCAATAATTTCCGCCCGCCAATTTCCCCTAAAGCGTTGAGAATGCATGTTATGTAAAGTGTTGGGACTTCCTTTGATCAAGAAGCCGCTCATGCAAGTTCTCACCACTTATGTAAGTAAAGTGCTGGGATTTCTTTTGCTCCAGAGTCCGCAAAGTAAGCTCTCCCGAGAACGCTGATGAAAGTTCCCACCGATTACGACAACCCTGGCTGCGAGCGGGCCCGTGCCCTCGAGCCTGAGATGGCCGACAACTACGTCGACCATACGATGATCGGTGATCCTTTGGCCGACGCCGCCGTCGAGGCGCTCTCCTCAATGAAGCGCTCGGAATCGAGCCGGATCATTGCGGCCTACATGAGCCCCCCTGACGGGAATGAGCGGCCCGTCATCCCTCCGGAGGTCGAAGCGCTCATTGACGACGTAATGACGCCACCAGACTGGCTCGATCTTCCTGCACTGACGTCTGGCATTCACATGTTCCATAGGAACCGGAAGATGGTTGTGGTCGGAATGCTGGCCGGAGTCCTCGTGGAGGGCTTCTCCACCAACATCAGCGAATCGTTCTTCGTCACCGGCCGTTTGCGCGATCAGGGTGTCCGACGCCTCCAGCAGAACAACCGCCACATGGTGGAGATCTTCCTCCCCGGCGGCATGGGGCCATACGGAGACGGGTGGAGACTCTCATTTCGGATCCGCCTTGTCCATGCCCAAGTGAGGTATTTGCTCAAGAACGCTCGGGAATGGGACACGGACGCTCTGGGCGTACCGTTGAGCGCGGCCCATGTGGGTTATGCGATCACGGCGTTTTCCGCCCGGCTTCTGATGCACATGAGGAGTTTGGGAGCGAAATTCAGCGAGGAAGAGGCGGCGAGCTTCATGGCGACATGGCGCTACTCGGGTTTGCTCATGGGGATTCCCGAGTCGATCCTTTTTCACGGCGAAGACGATGCGCTGAAGCTGTACGAGGTCGGCACCATGTGCGAGCCAGAGCCCAGCACCTCATCCATCGTTCTGGCCAATTCGCTGGTCAACTCAGCACCCCTCGTTGTCGGCATCAACGACCCCGTCGAGGGACAGAAACTGTCGCAATACGTCTACAAGGTGTCGAGGGCGCTTATCGGAGACTTATTGGCCGATCAGTTGAACTATCCCAAGCAGTCAACCCTCGGCGTGCTTCCATGGTTCCGAGTGCAGGCCAGGTACGACCGCTTAACATTGCGATTCCTCCCCAAGATCGCCCGCAAGAGCAATATTTCCAACTTCGAAACGCTAATGTCCGGATCCTGGTATCACGACGAAGGCATCACATATAGCTTGCCCGACCACGTCTACGCCGAGGAGTCCAGCCAGTGGTGATGCTGGCGGACTGGGTGGCGCACTCCTAGGGCCTGAACATGTTCCGCTGGCAGGCCCGCAGCATCCAGAGATCTCCCCAACTCGTCCTTCTGGTCTTGGGGGCAGTGACGCTGGCCCTTCTGGCCGGATTCCTGGTTAGAGACCGGCCCGAGGGCCCCATCGACTCGACGGGCATATTCCTTCCTGCCGACAGCGAACTCGCCGAGGCCACCGACGCGATCAGGGAGAGCTTCCCCGCGGCGGCAGACCTGAGGGTGGTCCAGATACTGGCCAAAGGCGACGTTCTCACCGCTGAGTCCCTTCGGACCGTTAGAGACCTGCAAGCGGCCCTCATCAGCGATCCGGAGATTGCACCATTCCTGGTAGACGAGCCCCTCTATGGCTACGTCCAACTGATCGAACTCGCCGCAGCCGATGCAGGGCTCAGTCTGGACACGATTACCGACATCCAGGTCGCCCTTGGGCTGGCCCAGATGGCGCAGGACCCCGAGCAGGCCGAGCTGAACGACCTGCTCAGCCGTTTCGTGGCCCGTGACGACGCCGGTACGCCCCTGGCCGGGCTCTCGCTGGTCATCCTCGATGACGTCGGCGATGCGCTCGGCCAAGAGAGGGCGCAGCTACGGGCCCACGAGATCGCCAAGCGATTCGATGCGGCATCCCTTGACGTCACGATTATCACACTGGCCAAGAGCGACGCCGAGGGCAGGGACGCCCGGGAGGAGAACCTGGTGGTTCTCACCGTGATCGCCCTCGTCATCATCGTGGTCCTGCTGGCCCTCTTCTACCGGACTCAGTCGGACGTCCACATCACCATGTTGGGCCTGGGCATGACGATCCTCTGGACGCTTGGCGCCATATCCTGGCTCTCCCCCGGCGGCGTCGGCATTGTCGACCCCGACAACATCCTCCTCACTCTGGTCCCCGTCCTTTTGATCAGCTTGTCGGTGGACTACGCCCTTCAGATCATCGGTCGCTACCGAGAAGCTCTGCGGGACGATTCCGAGGCCGACGACGATGCCTCGGGCCGGGCCATCGCCCGATCCGTCCGGCTCTGCGGTGTACCGGTACTGCTGGCCGCGGGCACAACCGCGGTCAGTCTGCTGGCCAACCTGAGCAGCCGGTTCGAACCCATCGCCGACTTCGGAATCATCGCCAGCATCGGAGTCATCTCGGGTTGGATTGTGATGACCAGTTTTGTGCCAGCCGCCCGACTGTTGCTGGATCGGCGACGGGCCGCTAAAGGAAAGAAACCGACATCTCGCCCCGTAGCCGACACCATTCCTGGAGCAGCCGCCGTTTTGCCCCGTGTTGCTACCGCCGTTGTGCGCCGCCCAATTCCGGTTCTGGGCGCGGCCATGGTCTTGACGGCACTGGCCGTCGTTGCTGCCGGCAACCTCAGCACCACCTTTGCCGTCAAAGACTTCTTGCCCAAGGACTCTGACACGTTCAAGAGCTTCGACTTCCTGGAAGAGAACTTCGACGGCAGCGCCACGCTAATGACAGTGCTCATCGAGACCGACCTCGACAGCAGCACAGCCGTTAGCGACCTGAACGGACTTCACTCCACACTGGTTGACTCAGAACGCCGACCGAATGGCATAGTGGGCCCCCCATTGGCCTCTGCTGGGACACTCCTTGCCGATTGGACGGACGGCAGCGGACAGGTCGGCGACAATTACGATGCCGACGTAGCTGCTGCTTTCGAGAAGCCGGCAGCCGGAGGTGTGGCCACCGAGGAGGAAGTCCGTCGGGCCTGGGAGACCTTGAGGATGGCGGACCCCGGAGGTTTCGCGGAGGTGATAGACCTCCGCTCCGACGGACTTGACCGCACCATCATTCAGATACCCGTAGCGGTGGAGGACAACGAGGCGCTCCAAGAGTTGATCGAGGAAATCGAGTCGCTTTGGGGAGGCTCCGGCGGAGAAGTTACCGTCACCGGAGGCGACGCCCTCATCGCCTTGATCACCGAGGAGCTGGCAGCCAGCCAGGCGCTTAGCGTGGGTCTCGTAATCGCCGCCGCACTGGCCATCCTTGTGGCCTACTTCGGAATCAGCCGATCCCGCCCCGCGCTCGGGTTGGTCACCATCATTCCCATAGCGGTAACCCTTGCCTGGCTGCTTGGGGCCATGTGGGTGTTCGGAATCTCCTACAACATGGGCACAGCACTCATGGTGGTGCTCACGATCGGAATTGGCGTTGACTACACGATCCACCTGACGCATCGCTTCTTGGAGGAGCACGAGGAGGCGGATCAGGCCGTTGACGGTATACGGAATGCGATGACCACCACGGGCGGAGCTCTTTTGGCCAGCGCACTCACCACCGCCCTCGGGCTATTGGCGCTGCTCTTTTCTCCCCTTGTGCCGATGCAGGAACTGGGGATACTCGCCGCGGTGGCCATCCTGTTCGGCCTGATAGCCACGTTCACTGTGCTCCCGTCGCTGCTGGTGCTCTGGGCCCGGTACCACCGCTGGCGCGCCCAAAGATCCAGACTGACCGCCAGCGGCTAAAGAGCGGCTCGGCCTGCGCTGAGACCACCGTCGACGTAGATGACTTGGCCCGTCACATAGCGGGCATCGTCGGAGGCCAGAAAGCCCACCACATCGGCGATGTCTTCGGGGTAGCCGTTTCGACCCAGGGGCACGGCTCGCGCCCGCCTTCTTCCCATTTCGCCCTCGTAATTGGCCTGGGTGCCCTCGGTCAGGATCATTCCCGGTCCAACTGCATTGGCCCTAATGCCCCGAGCGCCTAACTCCAGGGCTGTTTGCCTGGTAAAGCTCTCCACCGCGGCTTTGGAAGGAGGGTAGATGCCCACCCCCGGCGAGTTGGAATACGCGGCGTTGGACGAGAGGTTGACGATGACCGAACCCGGCCGCATCAGCGGGACCAATGCCTGGGTGCAGTAGAAGACTCCCATCACGTTCACCTCCAGCACTCGGCGCACGTCTTCGGGGGTCATGCCGTCGAGGCCGGCGAATATCCAGATGCCGGCGTTGTTCACCAGCACATCCACCTCATCGAGGGAATCGGCCAGCGCGGCCACCGATTCCGGGTCAGACACATCGCACTGCCGCCACTGGCCGTCGAGCAATTCTGCGGTAGCGGCAGCGGTTTCGGAGTTCAGATCCACCGCCACGATTCGATGGCCATCGGCAGCCAAACGCTTGGAGATTGCCCGTCCGAGCCCCTGCCCGGCACCGGTTACCACTGCTGTTCCCATCGGGTCAGCATGGCAGATGAGTGGGTCCGCATTGCTACGGTCCCGGCGTGAGCTTCCACCGCCACCGATTCCGCTGGGTGATGCTCGGCGCGCTTTGGATGGTGTACTTCTCCTTCGGTTTGGCGGTGTTCTCTATGGCCCCGCTGGTGGAAACCATCCGAGAGGATCTCGGGATCAGCAAAGGGGCCATGGGCACCGTGCTGGGAGCATGGCCGTTGGTGTACTTGGTTGCCGCGCTCCCCTCCGGCGCGCTGGTCGACCGACTTGGGCTCCGCCGCTCGCTGGGGATTGCCACCGTGCTCATCTCGGCCTCAGCGCTGCTGCGCCCGGCCGCGGGAAGCTTCATCGCGATGTTCGGCGCGGTGGCCCTCTTCGGTCTCGGCGGCCCGCTGGTCTCGGTGGGGGCGCCCAAGCTGATCAGCGTCTGGTTCGACCAACGGGAAAGAGCGTTGGCCATGGGTGTCACCATGACCGCGCCAGCCCTCGGCGGGGTGCTGCCCCTGGTTACCGCCAACAGCGTGCTGATGCCGGCATTCGACCAGAGCTGGCGGGCGACGCTGATGGTGTACGCCCTGATCAGCGCGGCGGTGATCCTCATCTGGCTCCTGGCAGCCGCCGCAGCCGATCGGATTGCCCTTGGCGCCGACCGGGAATTCGACCCTGCACCGGGCTTTTCCGGCGCATGGGAGCTCATCGGCTACCGGGCAGTGCAGGTCATGCTGGTATTGGCCTTGGGCATGTTCTTCTTCAACCACTCGCTCAACGGATGGCTGCCCACCGTGATCGAAGACCGGGGATTCTCCAGTTCGGTAGCCGGCTATCTGGCGGGCGCGGTCACCGCATTGGGCATCTTCGGCGCGCTGTTCGGACCGCGAGCCATCCCCGAAGGCAGCCGGATAACGGTTTTGGCCGCGATGTTCGCCTTGCTCGGGGTGGCCGCGGTCCTTCTCAATGTTGACGGCAAGCCGGCCACGTTCATCGGCCTGGCCATTATCGGAGTAAGCAAAGGGTTGGCAGTGCCGATAGCGCTGCTGGTGATGATGCAGCTTCCCGGCGTCGCCCAGCGCAACATGGGTGCTGCTGGCGGGCTCTTCTTCACCGCGGGAGAGGCCGGAGGAGTTACCGGTCCCATCTTGTTCGGGGTCTTGTCCGACGTCGGCGGTTCGGCTGCCGGCCTCGTGCTCTTGGCCGGGGTGACCATGGCCACCGCTCTTCTTGCCTTGTTGCTGCGCGTGGAGATGGTCCGTGCCGCCTCGGCCCGCGAGTAGGCGATGAAGCCTACGAACCCTGGCCCGTGATGAGCCCCTGCAAGGCGTCGTCGTCGGTCACCAGATTGGTAACCACCGCCTCGTCGACATCGGCCACGGTGATCTTTCCCACCTCGTCGGATACTGAGGAGTAGAACCCCAGCCCCCGCATCCCAGCGGCCTGGCGGAAATTGTCTTCGGTTGGCGTCAGATACTGAACCGACACCGCGTTGTAGCGCCGAATCAAATACAGGTGCATGAGAGTCATCAGCCGCTTGCGGCGCAGCGCGGGGCTGTGGGTGTTCTGATCGCGAACCGAGAGGATGGCCCGTCCTCGCCGGTCGTGCAGCACTCCGAACACCACGTTGGCCAGGTCGTTGTCGCCGCTGCGGACCACGAGCTCGAGAATTTCGGACCCCGCGGTATAGGGACGCAGTTGTACTTTCAGTTCGGCATCGACGTTGTTGTGCAGTGCCCACCGCTCCAGCCAGGCTTCCAACTCGCGGGTGGGCACCTCGGTCTGCACCAGGTGCTGGAATTGGGTTGAGCCCTTGCCCATGGCCCGGGTGGTGGCGGTGCGTCCTGAACTGGCCATCAGCGCGGCATCCAGCCGGGGGCCGCCCACCAAGGTCTGCGGCGTCTTGTAGGGAGAATCCACCAGGCGGAATTTCCGCTGGAGACGGGCGAGAGCCAGCATTCCGTCTTGCTGGAGGGAGGCGGCAAACTCCTCCCCCGCCATCCCATCCACTTGGTGACCGCCGTAGGTGATGAAGTTGAACACAAATCCGAGCCGGCCTAGCTCGGCGGGGAACTCCCGCATCTCGTTTTCGGTCATGCCGGTGGTGTCCCAGTTGAACGACGGCGACAGGTTGTAGGCCAGCATCTTGTCGGGATACACCGCGTGGACCGCATCGGCGAATTCCCGAGCATCGTCGAGATCGGCGGTCTTGGTCTCCATCCACAACAGATCGCAGAAGGGAGCCACAGCCAGGGATTTGGCCACCGCGTAGGGGATACCGCCCTGCACCTGGTAGTACCCCTCGGTGGTCCGGGCCACCTCGGGATCCCAGGCCACGTCTAGGCCCATCTCAGCGGCTGCATCTCGGGCGGTTTCGGTGTCCAACGAGCGGGCGAAGCTGAGCCACTCTCCCACCTCCATGCCGAAGCTCTCCCCCTCTGAGGCTCGCAGCGCCATCTGATCGGCCACCGCTTGGGAATAGGTGGCCAGACCCGACGCCCGGTGCCACGCCTCGGCCAGTGCATCGGAGGCCCGGTCCACCGCATCGTCGGCTCGGGGATCAGGCGAGGCATGGAAGGTGACGGCTGCCTTCTCGATTATCTGGTTGACACCCGTCTGATCAAGCCAGGCCATCGCCCGCTGGTAACGGGTCTCGGGTACGGCATACAGCAGATGCCCGTTCACCCCTTCAACGCCGAGTTCGGCCAGGCGGCGCAAGACCGCCAGGTAGGCATCCTTGTATGACGGGACTGACAGTTGGGTTGCGCCCATGATGTACGGGTGATCTCGCTCATCGGTACCGCCGTCCAGCAGGTTGGCCGCCTCGGCGTCGGTCCGAGCCACGATGATGCCCGGCACGCCCATCACGTCCAACTGGAATCGAGCCGCATTGAGCCGCTTTATCTGCTCGTCGCAGGGCACCAACACCTTGCCGCCCTGATGCCCGCACTTCTTGACCCCGGGCTTCTGGTCCTCGATATGGTAGCCGGGCACTCCGGCCTCGACGAATCGGCGGATCAAATTCCGGACGTGGGCGTCACCGCCGTGGCCGGTATCGGCATCGGCGATGATCGACGGGGTGAAATCCACCTCCGGGGTGCGCATACGGTCTTCGATGCTCATCCGGGATCGGGCGAACCGCTGGTTGCGATCGGCGGTCAGCAGCGCTCGGACCAAACCAGCCGCCTCATCGGGAACCATGTTCAGCGGATAGCTGGCCAAGTCGGGGCCGGGATCTTCGTGCAGGGAGCCCTTTGCCGAAGTTGCCCATCCGCCGAGGTAGATCCCCTCGATCCCCGCTCGCTTCATTGCCACTGCCTGCCCCGGCGAATAGGGGCCGAAGGTTGAGATGCACCTCCCTTGTTCGAACAACTCACGCAAACGGGCGTAGAACTGCTCAGACGCGAACCGGGCCACAGTGTGGTCCTCGCTGAGAGCCCCGCGTTGCTCCACTACTTGACGAGCCGAGTACAGGCGGGTGATCCCCTCGAAACGGGGCGAGGCCATCCACGCTTGGGTGGACCGGACCTCGGCATCGAACGAACCGACAACGTTGGCGGCCATGCTGATACCTCTTTGGTGTGGTGGTGGTTGTTCGGGGACGATAGCAACCGCGCCGCGTCTAACTGCACCTTTATTTGCGGGAAACATGACTTTGCTTGAGATTCCGGCTTGGGCAACTCCTACCCTGTGACCGTGGCCATGACCTACGAGACTTTCGGAAGACTCGAAGTGGCCAAGCCGTTGGCCGACTTCGTCAGGAATCGATTGGCTCCGGGCACCGACGTCGGTGTCGAGCAATTCTGGTCCTCCTTGGCACAGGTAATCGAGCGTTTCGGCCCAAGCATCAGGGCCAGCTTGGACGAACGCGACGACTTGCAGGCCCGTATCGACTCCTGGCATCGAAATCGAGGTGAGCAGTCAGCAAACCCGGCCGACTTCTTGCGCTCCATCGGCTATCTGGTCGAAGATCCGCCATCGGCGGCAGTGACCACCTCGGGGGTCGATCCGGAAGTCTCCCGTTTGGCTGGACCGCAGTTGGTGGTGCCTGTGGACAACGCCCGCTATGCCCTGAACGCGGCCAACGCCCGCTGGGGCAGCCTTTACGACGCCTTCTACGGCACCGATGCCATCGATGAGGCGAATGGCGCGGAACGAAGCGGGCCTTACAACCCGATTCGGGGTCAGCGGGTGATCGACCGGGTTCGAACCCTGCTGGACAGCCATTTCCCGCTGTTATCTGGGTCGCATGCCGAAGCGGTGTCCTATTCGGTGTTTGAAGGCAGGCTGCAGACTGACTTGGCTGGCGGCGTATCGGCAGAGCTGGCTGACCACGCGCAATTCGCCGCTTATACCGGCGACAAATCCGCGCCCGACACAGTGATGCTTGGCAAGCACGGCCTCCACATTGAGCTGATCATCGACCGCAGTCACGCCATCGGGCGAGATGATCCCGCTGGGGTGGCCGACGTGATGATGGAGTCGGCACTGACCACCATCATGGACTTGGAAGACTCCGTGGCTGCGGTGGACGCCGAAGACAAGACCCTGGCTTACGCCAACTGGCTCGGTCTCATGCAGGGCAATCTGAGGGCGTCGTTCACCAAAGGCGGCCAGGCCATAACCCGCAGTCTGAACAGTGACACTTCAGCCGTCGATCCGGCCGGGAAGCCACTGACGGTCCGGCGGCGCAGCGTCATGTTGGTGCGCAGCGTGGGCCTGCACATGGAGACCGACATGGTTCGCCTGGACAGCCAGCCGATCCCTGAGACCATCGTCGACGTGGCGGTGACCGCCTGGTGCGCCCTCTACGATCTGGCCGGAACGGGGTCCCATCGCAACAGTCATGCCGGGTCGGTGTATATCGTGATGCCGAAGCTGCACGGCCCTGAAGAAGCAGGTCTGGTCCGCGAATTATTCGCCGCGATCGAAGCCATCTTGGCCATGGCCCCCAACACGCTGAAGATGGGGATCATGGACGAAGAGCGCCGCACATCTCTCAACCTGCCCGCCTGCATCGCCGAGGCCTCAGAGCGAGCGGTGTTCATCAATACCGGCTTCTTGGACCGCACCGGCGACGACATTCATACCAACATGGAGGCCGGGCCCATGATCCCCAAAGCGGAGATCAAGGCATCGGGGTGGCTGACGGCCTATGAAGAGGCAAATGTGGCCGTTGGCCTGGCTATGGGTTTGCCAGGGCACGCTCAGATCGGCAAGGGCATGTGGGCCCGACCCGACGACATGGCCGCGATGCTTGACGAGAAGATCGGCCATCCTCAGGCGGGGGCGACCACCGCATGGGTCCCCTCCCCCACCGCGGCCACTCTGCACGCTCTCCACTACTTGGAGACCGATGTGGCTGCCGTTCAAGCCGACCGGGCCGAATCTCGCACCGACCGTGATGCTGAGATCCAAGCCATGCTGGCCCCCGCAGTCTTGCCATCGGACCGCGAGCTCTCGCCTGGGGAGATCCAGCGGGAGCTGGACAACAACGCCCAAGGCATCTTGGGCTATGTCACCCGGTGGGTGGGCCAGGGAGTGGGCTGCTCCAAAGTGCCCGACATCGACGATGTCGCCCTGATGGAGGACCGGGCCACTTTGCGGATCTCTTCCCAGCACATCGCCAACTGGCTCCACCACGGGCTGCTATCTGAAGAGCAGGTGGTGGAGGCCATGCAGCGCATGGCCGCGGTGGTGGACGTCCAGAACGCCGACGACCCCGACTATGAGCCCATGAGCGGCGATTTTTCCGCCAGCATCCCGTTCGGTGCTGCCCTGGCATTGGTTCTCGAAGGTCGTGAGCAACCCAACGGTTACACCGAGGCGATTCTCACCGCTCACCGCCGCCGTCAGAAAGCAGCTGGCTAGTGGGCCGGCCCCTGCCCTATAGCCCCCAGGGGCTCAGGTCGATGTCGAGCTCGCGCAGGCGGTCGATGATCATGGGAGGGTCCATGGTCAGGGCCGGCCAGTGGTAGTCATAGATGCGGATGTTCAGTACGAAGGCGATGTATTCGGCAACTTGTTCAACGGTGAAGTAAATCCCCCGCCGCCCGATGGATGCCTCGTAGGCGGCTCCGTTCTCACGGTTCAACACGAAGTTTGTGTGGTCGCACATGTGCTTCATGTCGGTGCTAACCCAGTCCCAGATCACCTCGGTGCACAGGATCAGCGGCTCGGAGGGCTGGGCTGAAACCAGCTTGAAGTCCTTCGACACCAGGGTGATGGGCTCCAGGGTGTGGGCGTCGTAGGTCCGGAGCTCCACTTCTTTGCCTCTGAAGTACGGGGTCCAGGAGACTCCGATTCCCTCGTGGGCACAGCCGATATAGCTGTGGAACTCCCCGTCGATGAACATCTCCACCTGGCTGGGAAAGGCCGAGAACGGCGGCGCCTTCAAGATGTCGCAGTTCGGAGATGTCTCGTCGATCACAAATACGATCCCCAACTGGAGAAGCTTGAGCGCCTCTATCAAACGGCGCCGTTCGATCCCCGTCCCGGCATGCATGGCAGCCAGATTGGGGGCCCGCTTGTTCTCCCCCCAGTAGTCGAACACGAACTTCCTCAGTTCCAGGGCATCATCAGTCCACTCGATCTCCGGCACCTGTTGGGGCATGGAGCGAGATTATCCTGCCGGACGTGAGCGCCCGCCCTGCCCCCATCCGCATAGAGGACCTCGTCGATCCAGTGCTTCCGTCTGAGATCGCGGAGATGATGGAGCAGACCGCTCCGATGGCCGATCAGATCGAGCTGAGCCCTGAGGCGATTCTGGCCGCAGCCACCGCTCAGACAGGACTCAGCGATTTCGGTCCAGACGAATTCCGGGCCCCGCTCGAGGTGCTCTGCCACTCCCTTGACACAGAAGCCGACCACTCCCCCATGGGCCGGGTGAGCGGTTTCAGCCAGCTCACCGCGTTTGCCGCCAACCGGCTGCGCATCGAGCAGTACATCAAGGACCACCCCGATGCCCTGGATGTGCCCATCAAGCGGCCCATTGTGATCGCCGGGCTGCCCCGCACTGGAACCACCCATCTGCACAATCTCATCTCTGCTGACCCCGCGTTGCGCTCATTGCCCTGGTGGGAGGCCATGGAGCCGGTCCCACCTCCAGATGAGGCCGGAACCGTAGAAGGCCGCATCGAACGCGCGAAGAACGGGCTGGTTATTCACAACACCGCCATGCCCCACTATGCCCGCATGCACGAGATGACTTGGGACCATGTCCACGAGGAGATCCACCTGCTGGGCATCGATTTCTCCACCATGCTGTTCGACTGCCTGGCCGTGCTGCCCACGTGGCGGGCCCACTACAAGGAACACGACCAGACCCCCCACTATCAGTACCTGAAGCGCATCTTGAAAGTTCTGACCCACCAGCGGCCACCCCGGGAGCGCTGGGTCCTCAAGTCGCCGCAACACCTGGAGCAGATTGCCCCGCTCATGAATGTGTTCGGCGACGCCACCGTGGTCTTCACCCACCGCGACCCGGTGTCGATCACCGCCTCATTTGCCACCATGATCTGCTATTCGGCTCGCATGAGCGCCACCCACCCGGTGGATGTCTCCGGCATCGGCCAGTGGTGGGCTCAGCTCATCCAGGACATGCTCCAATCTTGCACCGACGACCGCGATCTCGTACCGCCCGAGCAGTCCATCGATGTGCTGTTCCACGAGTTCATGGCCGACGACGTGGCCATGGTGGAGCGCATCTACAAACTGGCCGACCAGCCATTCACCGCCGAAGTCAAGTCCGCCATGGACACCTACATGGCTGACCATCCTCGAGGAAAGCACGGCCGGGTGATCTACGATCTGGCCGACTTCGGGATGACCGCAGAAGAGCGCCGCCAAGCGCTCAGCTTCTACACCGACCGCTTTGCCGTCGAACTAGAGCACTAGTTTCTATACCGACCGCTTTGCGGTTGAGCTAGAGCACTAGCTCAGCTCGGCCAGCTTCACCACCTCGGCGCTGATCGGGTCGGGGGTCCGCTCGGGAAGGAACCACCGGAACCAGATTCGCCCATGGGGGCGCCCCTGGGTGGACACCCAGTTGGGCACACCAGGGTTGTTGGCCGCAATCACGATGGTCCACGATCCGTCCTCGTCGAGCTGCACTTTGGAGCCATTGGTGGTGACGTCGTCGTAGTCGTAGTTGAAGCAGTGCAAGAACTGGTTCCACAAGCACATGTTCCAGAAAACGCACTCCGGTGAACTGCCCTTCAACACCAGAGCCTCGTCTTCGTCGAGCTCGAAGGCCCCCATGGCGTAGGAGGCGTCCCCTGCGGCCCAGCCGAAAGTCTCGGTGGGCACTGGAAAGGGGTCATCGATGTGGTTGAGGGTGCCCAGCGGAATGGGAACCATGGCGGCTTGTTCCTTTACCCATGTCGTGGCGTGCTGGAAGCCCCGGGCCACCTCGGCATCGGTGTGTATGTCACTCCACGCGGGTGCCGGGTCGAGGCACTCGATGCGCCAACGGGCCTTCTCCCCGCTCACCGGGTCGTTCATGTAGTCGCGAGTGCAGGCCACTACGGCATCGGGGGCGAGCTTCACGAAATTGCCGTCGTGGTCGTTCGGGCTGACAATCATCTCGTAGGTGCCGTCGGGATTGGGAGTCATCTGGGTGGTATTGAGCGTTCCGACGATGCGCTCGGAGTAACGGCCGTCATCGGGGCCGCCGTACACGGTGAGCGACAAGTACACCGCGTCGCCGGGGTCCACGGTCACTCGGTAGGTGCGGGCAGGGTCGACCCGGGTCATGAAGTAGAACGCATCGGAGTTGTCACCGCCCCACTTCTTGTACGGGCCCACGATCTCGGTGAATCGGGGCCGGTTGGTATCGGCCCACACATAGACGTCCAGAGCTACCTGGGTAATGGAGAAGATCCACCGATAGCCCTCCAGCACGGCCTGGTCGTCGGCCAGCGCCTTGGGACCGGCCAGAAATTCCTGGTCGAGGCCCTTCATAGCGTCAAGTAGCTCGTGGACCGCAGCGGTGGTCTCAAATCGGGTATCGGTCATGGATTCTCCTGTAGGGGCTATAGATCTTCGTAGAGCTGTCGGTTGGCCCGAATGAAGACACCGTCAGCAGTGGCGGTCACTGTCCCGTCGCACACCATTTCACCGGACGCGTACAGCTTGCGGCCTTCTGCGCCAGAAGACCAGGCTCGGAGCTTGATCTCCCTCAATAGCGGGGTGGGCGCCGATATACCACCGTCAATGTGCCGGTGTAGCCGCCCTTGTTGTTGACCACGTTGACCACACCCAACAGCTCATCGAAGATCTCCGCGATGATCCCGCCGTGGACCAAGCCGGGAGGGCCCGCGTAGACCGGAGACAGGTTCATCCTCCCGTGGACCTCTTCCCCCTCTGCCCATAGCTCAACCGGAGGCGATGCCGGATTCAAACGGCCGACAATCGGGCTGAAGGGAAAAAACGCCATGGGATCGCGGGAATCGAAATTGGGGGTCAGCTCCCCCATGACCCCCTGTTGGTGGAGCCCCTTCATCTGTTCCGCCTCAACCAATGCCGCGGCCCGTCCCAGTAATTCGGTGGCTTCGGTGAGAGAATCCCCGGTGACCGTAGTGACCCGCACCGCGTTCAATATCCGACGAGCCGCTTCGGTCAAGGCCAGCCGGTCGGGTCCGGCACCGTAATCGGGGCCAGGCGCTGCGCTGGGGGCTTCCCAGAGAGGCTGTTCGCTCAAGTGAGAGGGGAATCGACGGTGTCAGTCGGGGTCGTAGCCGTATTCGACCACGAAGTCGGTGCCGGGGAGGCCGGGGGTAACCGCACCCGCTCTCCAGCCGCCGTCCACGTTCAACTCGGCGCCAGTAACGTATGACGATTCGTCGCTGGCCAGGAACAGGGCGGCATAGGCGATCTCCGTGGGCTCTCCGACTCGGGGAATGGCCTGATAGATGTAGGGTTCCTTTTCAGCCCGAGGATCATTCCTCGGATTGCCCATCGGGGTGTTCACCCCGCCGGGGTGGATGGAGTTGACTCGGATGTCGAAGCGACCCCATTCGATGGCCGCGGTCTTGGTCATGCCCCGGATGGCGAACTTCGACGCCGAATAGCTGATCAGGCCGTTCTTGGACTGCTGGCCGTCGATGGAGCTGATGTTCACGATGGAACCGCCACCGGCCATCTTCATGGACTCCAACACCGCTTTCATCCCCAGAAACGTCCCCACCTGGTTGACGTTTATTACCTCCATGTAGTCGTCGAGGGAGGTGTCCTCAATGGCTGCGGGCCGCAGGATGGCCGCGTTGTTGACCAGGACATTCAGCGTTCCCATGCTGGCGGCCGCTTCAACGGCCGCGTTCCAGTCGGCTTCTTGGGCCACATCCAGGTGTACATATCGGGCGTTGTCGCCAATGCTGGCTGCTACTTGCTCGCCGTCGTCGTCGAGCACGTCCCCGAGCACTACCTTGGCCCCCTCTGAGGCGAACAGCCGGGCTTCGGCCTCTCCCTGGCCCCGGGCTGCTCCGGTGATGATCGCTACCTTGCCGTCCAGCCGTCCCATCTCAGCGTCTCCTTCGGTGTTCGGGCGGTGTTTGCCGGAGCCACCCTACTTGCCCGCTTCGGCCCGCCCTAACCTGTGCGCATGGATCTGGGATATCGGACGTTCGACGCCGACAACCACTACTACGAGCCCCGTGACGCCTTTACCCGTTACATCGAACCGGCATTCGCCGACCGTGCCGTAAGGCCGGTGATCGAGCCCGACGGCGCCGAGGAGGTGTACATAGGCGATCAGCGCTTCACCTTCCTGGAACACCGCAACTACGACACTGCTCCCCGTCCGGGAATGCTGCGGGAGATGCTCCAAGCCATGAAGCGAGGCGACCGGGGAGGGAACATCAAAGGAACCCGGGTTTCTGAGCCTCATCGTCCCGAATATGTGAAGCGCTCGGCCCGAGTCGACGTGCTCGACGCGCAGGGCATCGAAGCCGCAGTCTTGTTCCCCACGCTCGCGGTGTGCGTTGAGCACTACATGGTTGACGACCCCGCCCTGCTCTATGCCAACCTCTCTGCCTTCAACCGCTGGTTGGACGACGAGTGGGGCCTGAACCGGGATGGCCGCATCCATGCCCCTCCCCTGCTGTCGCTGGTCGATCCCGACCGGGCGGTGGCCGAGTTGGAATGGGCGTTGGACCGGGGGGCTCGGGTGGTGTCGCTGCGTCCCGGTCCCGCAGCCGGTCGAAATATCGCCGACCCGGTGTTCGACCCCTTCTGGGCTCGGATCAATGAGGCCCGTGCCGTGGTGGGGTTCCACATCGGCGAGTCGGGTTACAACCAGTCGATGTCGGTGCACTGGGGCGAAGACCCAAATCCCCCGTCGCACCGGCAGTCGGCGTTGCAGTGGACCTGCTTCTACGGAGACCGGCCGATCATGGAAACGGTGGCGGCGCTGATTTATTCCAACCTCTTTGAGGCCTTTCCCAACGTTCGGGTCATGAGCGTGGAGAATGGAAGCCTGTGGGTGGAGTACCTGATGGCGGCCATGAACAAGATGAACCGGATGGGCCGCAACGGTCCGTGGTTGCGGGGTCCGCTGAACGAGAAGCCCAGCGACGTGTTCCGGCGCCACGTGTTCGTATCGCCCCACCATGAAGAGCCAGTGGCTGATCTGGCCCGGTCCATAGGGATGTCGCAGGTGCTGTTCGGGTCCGACTGGCCCCACGCGGAGGGGCTGGCCGAGCCGCTGGAATTCGCCGAAGGGCTGTCCAGCCTCCCGCCAAGTGATATCCGTCTGATAATGCGGGAGAATTTGGCCGGACTGCTGGCCGCCTAAACGGCCTCGTCTCTAAACAGCCGCCGGTCATAGGGCACACCGCATCGCTCGAGGGCAGCCTGCCAGGCGGGGCTGTTCTTCATGATGCGCCGCAGTCCCAGGACCATTGCCGTGCTGGCGGCTCGCGCCCCGGGAACCGTGGTCAACCCCAAGACCGAGGTGAGCTCTCGGGGGATGGTGGCGATAGCCCCGTTCATCAGGATCTGGTATCCCGCTTTCTGCGCCGCGGGAATCGGAGGACTCTGTAGGAAGCTGACCGCGGCCCGCAGGCCCGGGCTCGGTCCCAGCGCAGGATGCCCGGTGATCCACTCCCGAAGCGCTCCGGCGGTTGTGGGCAACGGCGCCGCGCCCAGCATCTCCCCTACCTGGGACTGCTCGACCACGAACTGGTCGGCTTCGGCGGGGCTGAGGCGACCGCCGAAACGCTGGTAGGACTCGAGGAAAGAGTCAGTCAACGAGTTGTGGACCCACGCGGCAAGCTCTGGAGTCGATGCACTGTACACCTGCCCCCGATGTGAAGTGCCGCTCACACCTTGATGGGCCGAATTGACCAGATCAATGGCCTCTTTGACCTCAGGCATCGCCCCAAAAGTGGCCGACGTGACGTAGAAGGACGTGCGGCTGAGCCGGCCGAGCGGATCATCTCGGTAGCGACTGTGGTCGTCCACACCGGCCACCACCTCAGGGTGGGCCGCTTGGATCAACAGTGCCCGGATTCCGCCGATGAACACGCTGACATCGCCGATAACCCTCCAGCTGATCGAGCCAGGGCCGCACAGTCCCGGATCTCCGGGGAAATCTCGGGTTTGTCTCAAGGGCATCTCCGCGTGGGCGAACATGCCGCTCACCGAGTTGATGACTCGACTCTTGGCCCAGTGGAGCACTGATTCACCCTACCGCCGGCCGAGGGGAAGCCGGTCAGGCGATCGTCACCATGAGCCGTTCGAAGCGGCGGATGGAGGCATAGGGGACCCACTCAGGCCCGGAAGCCAATTCCATGCGGGGGTGGCGCTCCAGCAGCATCGGGAAGGCCACCTGGCCTTCCAAGCGGGCCAGCGCCGCACCCAGGCAATAGTGGATTCCCTGGCCGAAGCTCATCAGCTTGCCTCCGGGGCGGCGGATGTCGAAGCGGTTGGGATCGTCGAAGGCGGCTGGGTCGCGATTGGCTGCCAGGGACATAGTAGTGACCGTCTCCCCGGCATCCACCGGAACACCGAACAAGTCCAAAGACTCGGCGGCATCCCTGCCCGACCCCAGCACCGGCGCCTCGAAGCGGAGGATCTCGTCAACAGCCTGGGCGGCCAGACCCGGATTGCCCGAGAGCAATACTCGTTGGTCCTGGTGGGCAAGCAGCAAAGCGGCGCCGATCATCAGCATGGAACGGGTGGTGTCATGCCCGGCGAAGAGCAGGTTCTCCACCATGGCCACCAGTTCGGCCTCGCTGAGGACATCCCCGTCAGCCTCCGCGGCGATCAGGCCGCTGAGCAGGTCCTCGCCCGGGTGGGCCCTCCGATCGGTGATGAGCTCGGCAACATAGCCGTTGAGTCCGATGATGGCGGCTTCCAGGCGGGACAACAGCTCGGGGGTGTGGACCGAGGAGAAGACAAGGCCGAGGTCGGCGGTCCACGCCGCAAAGCGGTGATGGTCGCCGGCAGGAACCCCCAGCATGGCTGCCATAACCCTGATGGGCAGCTCGTGGGCAAACCCGGCCACCAGGTCCACAGCGTCGCCAGCCAGCCCGGTCACCAATTCCTCGGTGATGTCCACCACGCGGGGGCGCAGAGCCTCAACCGCTCGAGGAGTAAACGCTCTGCTGACCAGGCGACGCAGGCGGGTGTGCTCTGGCGGATTAGCAGAGAACATGACCTGGCCCCACCAATCGGCAATAGGCCCCTCAGTAATCCCTCGGGGAGCAAGCAGATCAGTGGTCAAGAACCTGGGATCCCGCAGCACCGATTCCACCGCGTCGAAACTCAAGGCGATCAGGCCCCCGTCGACTCCCCGGGCCAGTGGGTGTCGGTTACGGGCTTCGGCTAGGACGGGATAGGGATTCGACCAGAAAGCCGGATCGGTGAGGTCTACAACGGCGAGGGGGTCCACAGTCGCTATTGTCCCCCGGCATGGAATTACTTCCCAGCCCTGAGCCGTTTATCCAGGGAATCGATTTCGGCGAGGGTCCCCGGTGGCATGACGGCCGTCTCTGGTACTCCGACTTCTACCAGTACTCCGTGAACGCCGCCTCGCTGGACGGAACCGTTGAGGTGATCGTGGAGGTTCCCGGTCAACCATCGGGGTTGGGGTGGATGCCCAACGGCGACCTCCTGGTGGTGTCGATGCGAGACCGCCGGGTCATGCGCTACGACGGCGTGGCCCTCCATGAGCATGGCGACCTCTCCGAGATAGCCACCTCGCTCTGCAACGACATGACAGTGGACGCCGAGGGGCGGGCCTACGTGGGCAACTTCGGGTTCGACCTGCACGGTGGAGAGGACTTTGCTCCCGCCATTCTCGGGCTGGTGCAGACAGACGGCACGACGGAAGCCGCGGCCGACGGCCTGGCGTTCCCCAACGGTGCGGTCATCACTCCGGACGGCGCTACCTTCATCGTGGGAGAGAGCTTTGCCAGCCAGTTCACCGCGTTCGATTTCGGGCCCGAGGGACGGCTGGAGAACCGCCGGCTGTGGGCCGCGGTGCCGGGGACCATTCCCGATGGCTGTTGCTACGACGCCGAAGGGGGCATCTGGTACGCCGACGCCATAGGCCGAGCCGCTCTGCGCGTCGTCGAAGGGGGTGAGATCACCCATCGGGTGGAGACAGAGCTCAACTGCTTCGCGGTGATGCTGGGCGGCGACGACCGCCGCACGCTCTTCCTTGTCACCGCCCCCGGCTCTCACCCTGACGAAGTTCAGGGACTTGGGCAGGGGCGCATTGAATCGGTACCGGTGGAAATCCCCGGTGTCGGGCTTCCCTAGAGAATCAAGGAGCTTCAATCATGAGATTTTCCGGAAAGGTTGCATTGGTTACCGGTGCTGGGTCGGGCATCGGCCAGGCCACCGCGATACGGCTGGCCAGTGAGGGGGCCGTGGTGATCGGCAGCGACATCAACGAGGCCGGTCTCGAGGAAACCGCGGGGATGGTCACCGGAGATGGCGCATTCCATCCGGCCGTATCAGATGTGCGCTCTCGAGATGCCTGCCATGAGCTGGTGGCCTCGGCGGTCGCCGATCACGGTCGCCTCGATGTGTTGTGCAACGTGGCCGGAGTGGCCCGAGGCCACCGGGTGGAACACGTCGATCAGGAGGCGTGGGATCTGATCATGGGCGTCAATGTAGAGGGGGTTTTCTGGATGTCACAGGCCGCCCTCCCCCACTTGGAGTCATCGGAGGGATGCATTGTGAACATTGCCTCGAATGCAGGATTGATGGGACAGGCCTACACCGTGCCCTATTGCGCCAGCAAGGGAGCAGTAGTGCTGATGACTAAGGCCATGGCCATGGAGATGATGAAGACCGGAATTCGGGTCAATGCCATTGCCCCCGGCGGGGTGGAAACCAATTTGATGGAGACCTTCACGTTTCCCGAAGACCCTGATGCCGACCTCATGGGGCGCTACTTGGGCTTCCGAGGCCAGGCTCAAGCCGATGACATTGCTTCTTTGGTGGCCTACATCGCCTCTGACGATGGCCATCGAATCCATGGCTCGGTGCTGAGCATCGATGCAGGTATGACAGCAGGATGAGCTGGGATCCAACCGGACTGCGAGTACTGGTCACCGGCGCCTCGTCGGGGATCGGAGCTGCTCTGGCGGTTGAACTGGGCCGGAGAGGGGCGTTCGTGGGCTTGGCCGCCCGTCGGGGTGATCGTCTCGAACAAGTTCTCGAAGAAGTACGAGATGCTGGCGGCGATGGCTGCTGGTGGACGCTGGACTTGGCTGACTTGGAAAGCGTGGCGCCGTTTGCCGATCGGGCCTGGGCCGAAATGGGTCCCATCGACGTGCTGGTGAACAACGCCGGTGCCCCGCGGCGGCGGTCCATGAAGCGTCTCACTCCCGTGGAGCTAGACGAAACAATGGCGGTGAACTTCACCGGGTCGGCCCGGCTCACTCTCGCCCTGCTGCCCTACATGCTGGAGCGGGACTCGGGGGCCATCGTGAACGTCTCCTCCATGGGGACCCAATCGATGTCGTTTCGAACTGGGGCCTATGGGGCGGCCAAAGCCGCTTTGAACCTATTCACCGAGGGACTCTATTTCGATCTGGCCGGGACCGGTGTTCGGGCTCATCTGTTCACCCCGGGAGCCACCGCCACCGAGTTCTCCACTCCCAAACCGGGGAACGACGACCCGTTTCCCCAGCCTCCTGAGGCGTTTATGGACCCCGTGGATGTGGCCAAAGCGCTGATTGCCAAACTAGGCAACGACGACTTCGAGGGATTTGCCGCCCCGGCCCTGCTACAGACCGCTCAGGCCAAGCGAGCCGACCCCAACGGCTACCTCGTCCAGGCCATCGAGATGCTGAGTCGGCGCTAGTCGATCTTCGAGAAGGTACGTCCGGGGAACAGGTCCACAACTGGCTTCCAGAGATGCTCCTGGCGCCAGGCGCGGCGAGCCAAATAGCGGAGCACTCCAGCCTCGTTTTGTGTCCCCCATCCCTGAATGGCCTGCTCCAGATCCATCAATCCCTCTTCGAGCGTGTCCGCCCGCCGGCCAGTCAGCGCCGCGATCTCGTCCAATTCGATGTCGGCGAGATGGGGGCCGAGTTGCTTCTGGCGGTCCAGGCATTCAACCAACAGGGTGGCGTGCTCGAGGCGATGGCGCGGGTAGTCGCCGTCCACGGCGGGCAGTACCTCATCGCGCAGGTTCTGGATCACCACGCTCTCCAGCGAGGAGCCCATTTCGACCTGGGGAAGTTCTGGTCGCTCCAACTCGATGCCCATGGCATCGGCCAGTGCCTCGCAGGTGGCCCGCTCGCAGATATAGCGGTAGGCCCAGTTCATGCCGTTGGGCATCTGGGGATCGTTGATCACGGTAATGCGAGCCAGTGAGACGATGGACCGCACGAACTGCTGCACTCGGTAGTACCGCACCGAGTCGAGATGAACCGGAAATCCCGAAAGCTCCTCATATCGGCGAAAGATCGGGCCGAGGCCCTCATCGGGAGTCGAGGGGCAGAAGAACTCCCGGGTGCAGATGTTGCCGAAGTCCTCCATGGGATCGCCGTAGTGAGCCCACTCCCAGTCCACGATGGCGCTTACCTGCCCTTCATGGAACATGAAGTTGGCCGGCCCGGTGTCGCCCTGCAAGAGGCTCACCCGGTCGAGGGGCTCGGGAACATGGTTGCGGATCCACTGGAGCGAATACGTGTACAGCGGATCCGTCACCATGCCGCCGAGGAACTGCTCTACGAAGTCGATCTCACCCAACGCGCACTGGGCGGAGGTGGTGGGAATGGGCATGTGGTCGAGCCCGAGCGAGTCGGGATCCAGCGAGTGAAGCAGCACTAGCTGTTGGATGAAGTCCTCGAGCACCGCGGCCTGCTCTTCGGGGTCGGCGTTGTCCAGGTCGGCCCGACCTGGCATCCGCTGGTGCAACGCGGCTTGGAGATCCTCGCTCCAAGCGCAGATGGCGGGAACCTTCATGCCAGTCTCGACCAACGCGGTCTGCACCTTGGCCTCGCTCTTCACCGAGTGTGTGCCGCTGCCATCCCCTTCGCGGTCCAGCCGCAGGAAGTATTCCGCCACCGACCCATCGGGACGGGTGACGTCCACCACCCACGCCTCCCTTCGGGCGATGTGGCGCTTCAGATGGGTGATACGACCGCCTCCCGCCTCGGCGATCCAGTCGGTCATTCCATCGGGCAGGTCGTGCTTGAGCTCTTGAGCCATCCCGATGGCTTAGCACGCCGCTAGCCCCCAGGTCGCCTTCCCCAAACAGCAACCCAGAGGCAGTCGATGTAGCGGAAGGTGGGATCATCGAAGCAGTCGAGCAGCCCGTCGTACTCGGATTCGTCGTAGTCCTCTCGGCGGGCGCTTAGCGGCCTCGCCACCTCCATTGTGAAGCGGCGGTATCGGGCCCGCAGTGACCCGCCACTCACAATGTCGGTCAGCCCTTCCGAGGACACCTCTTCCAAGCTCCCTCCCAGAACGTCGTGCACACGCCGGCCGACAAACGCATCCATGCGAGTACCAGAGGCCGATCGCTCCCGGAAACGGCGGAACACTTCGGCTCGGGGATGGTCAGGGTCGCACTCCATCATGGTTCCGTAGTCCGGCTCGGCGACGGCTACCCATCCTCCAGGACGAGCTGAGGACACCAGATTGCCTACGGCAGCATCAAAATCGGAAACGTGGGCCAATAGGGCCCGACAATGCACCAAGTCGAAGGCTGAATCCTCCACCGGGCCGTCGCAGATGTCGTGGGTGCGAACGTCGGGTCCGCTTAAGAACCTGGGCATTATGTCCGCCGAAATCACCTCGGCACCGCGATCTCGCAGCCAATTCGATACCGAGCCTCTGCCCGCCCCCACATCGGCACACCGCCAGCCGCTCCCCACCCCGATTCGCTCCAGCCGGGCAAAAGTGGGCCCGTCGAGAATGGCCTCCAACAGCGCCAGACGCGGCCCTTCTCCCGCCTCGTCGATCTCCGACATGGCATATCGCACTCCAGGGCGCTCTGCACCGGTCATGTTGTGAGCCTACGATGCAGCTATGAGCGAAGAGCGGGTATTCGGCGATGTGGCCACCAAACTCCTGATGGAGAATGACCGGGTGCGGATCTGGGAGATGCGCTTAGACCCTGGCGAGCGGTCTGATCTTCATCGGCACGATCATGACTACGTGCTGGTCCAGGTGTCGGGCGACAAGATCGCGGGAGATTTCGAGCCAGACACAGCCGGGGAATTCTCCGGACTGGTTGAAGGCGACGTCATCCCCGGTCAGCCCATGTTCATCTCTAAGGGCGGTATCGAAACCGCGGTAAACACCGGCGCCGAGTCGTACTATGAAATCCTGATTGAGTTGAAAGACTGAGCTCTCCAACAATTCATCAACAGCCGCATGATCCGGCTTACGCCTGGCGGTTGCTCGTAACCCTGCTCGCTGGTCAGGTGGTGTTTGGCTCCACCATGACCATCATTGGAGCCTCGCTAACGGACATCTCGGAGAGTCTGGGCACCACCAACACCACCTTGTCGTGGGCGGTCTCCGCACCGTTTCTCGGGTTGGCTGCGGGGACCACGGTATTCGGGACCCTGGGCGACTCGTGGGGCCACCGTCGGATGCTGATCCTCGGCTTGACCGTGTTCACCGCAGCTACGGGAGTGTGCGGGTTGGCCTGGGATGCCTTGAGTTTTATTGCGTTTCGGGCATTGTTCGGGCTGGGTGGAGCCATGATGATCCCCAACGGGATGGCCATCATGATGGCTGCGTTCCCGGTCAATCAACGGGCTCGGGCTATGGGATGGTTCCAATTCGCGGCCGTGGGAGGACCAGCCATCGGTTTGGTCACCGGGGGCGCTTTGGTGGATGCGCTGGGCTGGCGGGCGATCTTCGCGGTCTATACCCCAATCGCCGCGCTCGGTTTGATCGCCGCCGTGATCGTGGTGCGTCCTACCCGTGCTGGCGAGGCCAAGCCGATTGACGTCACGGGCGCGCTCAGCCTGGTCGCCGCGGTAGTCGTCTTGATGGTGGCTCTGGATAGGGGCGCCACCCTGGGCTTCGGCCACCCATCGGCAATTGCGCTCCTTGCCCTCGTGCCGGCAACCATCTGGTCGTTCGTGGCCATCGAGCGGCACTCGGCGCATCCGATGGTCCCGCTCGAGTGGTTTCGCCGCCGGAACTATGCCGGTCCGGTGGTGGCCTCAGCCACGGCCAACGCGGCCTATATGGGCGGCTTCATCCTCGCGCCCCAGATCCTGCAGCAGCGGTACGGGTACACACTGACAGCAGCAACTGTCTTTCTGGTAGTACGACTGATCTGCTTCAGCCTCAGCTCGCCGGTGGGCGGTCGGCTGACCGCTACCAAGGGTGAACGGTGGACGTCTTGTCTGGGCAGCGTCCTAGTGGTGTCGGCCATGGTGTCTTTTGCCGCGGGATCCCTGGTCGATGCCGTGGTTCTGGTCGTGCTGGGCCTTGCCCTGGCCGGCGCGGGGTTGGGAGTAGCCGGACCGGCGTACCAGGTGTCGGTAGTGGGGTCGGTCCCGATGGATCGTCTGGGGGCAGCAACCGGGATGTTCCAGACGCTCACCAGCCTGGGTACAGCCGCGGGGGTCCAGGTTCTGGTGCTGGCCGTGGGAGAGAGTGGCACTGGTGCGGCTTTTGCCAACGCCTTTTGGCTGGGCGCGGCGGTGGCCGCGGTCGGGGTCTTCGGCGCTGCCGCTATTTCTTCATCAAACTCCGCGGTGGCGGAACGAACGATCAGCTCTGGCCGGTCAACGCGGCCAGAACCTTAGGCGCCATGATCTCGGCGAGATCCAAGCACTCCTCTTTAGACCAGATGGCGATGGGAACCCACGGATAGTCGACGGTTAGGAACTCGTAGTCGGGGCATCCGCTGACTCGGGCGATGGCCTGGGCCGATCCCCTCATCTCCTCGTGGACGATGGCGATGCTGGGAACACCGGCCCACTCCAACTCCACTGCGTCCCGCAAACTGCGGGCGCTACAGCTGCCTCAACCGCCGAAGCCGGTGATGGCGACGGTTGCCTCCTCGGTCAACCGACTCCAGTCTCCCGGATCAGGGGGAATGGACACCGAGCTCTTGACCACCTTGAGCGGGGCTTGCAGATCGCTCAACTTGTTCAGCTCGTCATAGAGCGCATCCAGGAAGATCTCCCCCTCGCCGAGGCCGTTGGCCACCAAAGCGACGACCGCCCCGTCCAAGCTGGCCGGCCGGGGTGAGAAATCATGGTCGTCGGTGCGGTCGAACGGGCCCGAGGTGGGATCGAGGCCGATGAGGGTCGTCATGGCTTCAGACTAGCCGACGAGCGCGCGTCCGGGCAGCGGCTAGGAGACGGGCTCGGTGATGGCGAGGGCGAGGTGGGGTAGCAGGAGCCAGCTGGCCCCCATGCCCGCTCCCCCGGCGGCCACGATCAAAATGCCCTCGGGCTTTCCGATGCGGGCCATCCGGTCGGTGGCGCTGGTGGCCGGTGCGTTGAGCCGGGGCCACAGATACTGCTGGATATCTGCTTTCGACCACCCTTCCTCATTGAAGAACCGGTGGTGTTCGTGGCCGACCACGATCACGACGTTGCCGTCTTCTCCCAGCCAAGAGTCGCCAGCGATTCCATTGGCCCGGATATTGGTGACCAGCGTGTCGCAAACCCCCTCGGCATTGCGACTGGTGAAATCGGTGGCCTCGACCATCTTCATCAGGGAGTGGACGGTAACCGCGCTCTGCTCAGGGGCTAGACCCCGCTGGACGTGCAGCGGCTCCCATTCGGATGCCTCTTCGTTCTCTCCGAAGCAGAAGGAGTAGCGAGCTGGGGTGGAGTAGCTGGCCCGGTCCAAAAAGCCGGGGATGCCACGGCACACGTTGCGGATCACGAGGCGGAGGGCCCGGCCGATGGTGGCGTTGGCCCGAAATCCAGGTCCGAAGCAGCCTGCCCCCGAGGCCACGCCCAGTTCATTGCGGATTGGTCCGTTGATGATGACAGCCTGAGCTGCGCCCGACAGTGTGCCGGTGGTCGAGTGGCAGTTGCCCTTGGGATGGAGATGGGCCCGAACCGCGGCCACCACTGTGGGGAAGTACTCGGGCAGGCAACCGGCCATGACCGCGTTCGCCGCAGCTTGTTGCGCGGTGCACGTCACCTCTCTGGTCGGCACGGTGCCAAGCACCTCGTCCCCAGAGAGGCCGGCGCGCTCCAGAAAGGCGGCCACCTTTTCCGGCGTCGGAGGCATGATGGGCAGCCCATCAGTCCATCCCTTTTCGAAATAGTCCTCCACCAAAGCTTCATAGGAGTCATAGGCGTGCTGGGCGGCCGTCGTCATGCTCTGATGCTAAAGCTCGTGGCGGGTGGTCTCCCATACAGAACGGATGGCAAAACTGGATCGGAGTCGGCCCACACCGCTGAAGCGGGACAGATATTGATTGTGGATCCGCTCGAAGTCGCGTTGGTCGGCCACAGCAAGGTGGAGGAGGTAGTCGGCGTCACCGGCCATCAAGTGGCAGGACATGACCTCGGGGCACTCCACCACTTCCTTCTCAAACTGGCGGAGATTCGCCTCGCTCTGGCTCACCAAGGAGATTTCAACGAAGACATCGAGAGAGCGGTTGATGGCTTCGGGATCGAGGATCATCACGTACCCGGCGATCACACCGTCGGTTTCGAGGCGCCGGACCCGCCGATAACAAGCCGACGGCGACAGCCCCACCCGGTCGGCGAGTTCCGCGTTCGACATCCGCGCATCGCTCTGGAGTTCGTTGAGGATTGATCGATCGATTGAGTCCAAGTCCGACACTGGTCTGCCTCCTTGCGACGAGATAAGCACTCAAACCTCGTAGAACATAAAATAACCGATAGATTGAATCTATACGGAGAGATTATTCGCGTATGGGCCCATATCCCGCATCTTTTCAAGAATTATTCACCCCTATCGCGGATAAAATATCAACATAGCGATCGGTTTGCGGCGGAGGCACGAGATGCGCATTGGGATCCCGAAGGAAATCAAAAGCGAAGAACGACGGGTGGCGTTGACGCCGGGAGGCGCAGCCGACCTCGTCGGTCGCGGCCATCAAGTTCTTGTCGAGCGCGGCTGCGGTGACGGAGCGGGTTTCACCGATGAGGAGTACATCACCCATGGCGCGACAATCGCGGATTCTGCCCAATCGGTGTTCGATCAGGCCGATCTGATCATCAAGGTCAAAGAGCCCCAAGCTGAAGAACGAGCCCGCTTGAGCGAAGACCAGGTTCTCTTCACATACCTGCATCTAGCGGCAGATGCAGTCCAGACTGCCGAGCTGGTCGAACGGGGTGTCACGGCCATCGCCTACGAATCGGTTGTCGGTCCCAACGGTGGTCTGCCTTTGCTGGCCCCCATGTCGCAAGTCGCGGGGCGCATGTCGATTCAAGCCGGGGCGCACTGTTTGGAGTCATCGCAAGGGGGTCGAGGAGTGCTCCTCGGCGGCGTACCGGGCGTTGCTCCGGCCAGAGTGGTCATCCTCGGCGGAGGCGTGGTCGGCCGCAACGCGGTACAGATGGCTGTCGGCCTTGGTGCCGATGTCACGGTGATCGACCGAGATGTCTCCGTTTTGGAGGACTTGAACTCACGCTTTGGCTCGGCCTTGCACACCCTTCATTCCAGCGGAGGCGCCCTGGAGGAGGCAGTCCTGGGGGCCGATCTGGTGATCGGCGCCGTCCTCGTGCGAGGGGCCCGAGCTCCGCATCTGGTCACCACTGAGATGGTCAAGCAGATGCGGCCCCGATCCGCAGTGGTGGACGTGGCCATCGACCAGGGCGGCTGTATCGAGACCTCCCGACCCACAACCCATGCCAATCCCACCTACCTGGCCTACGACGTGGTCCACTACTGCGTCGCCAACATGCCCGGAGCCGTACCCCGCACCTCGACGTTCGCGTTGGAGCACGCCACCCTCCCCTATATCGCCATGCTGGCCGACCTGGGACCGAGAGAGGCCATGCGGTCAAATCCCGGACTTCGAGCCGGACTCTCGATATGCCAAGGGCAGGTCACCGAACCGGCGGTGGCGGAATCGCTCGGTCTCAGCTTCACTGCCCCGGAAGAGGTCCTGGGACTTAGCCTCACCGCGGCCTGATCGAGCTCGCTGCTAGATCAGCTCAGCCATCCGCTCTGCTACCGCGATCACATTCAAGTTCGTGTTGGCTCTCGGGGTCTCCGGCATGATTGACGCGTCGCACACCCGGAGCCCTTCGGTCCCCCAAATCCGGCCGTCGGGGCCGACCACCGCAGCCCGGTCATCGGCTGGACCCATCGCACAGGTGCCTGCGCCGTGGTAAAAGGCCACATGACGGGCGAAGACGTAGGCCAAGAGGTCATCGCGGGTCAGTCGATCGGGTAGAAATAGCGGACCTCGGGCCACCCTTCGGTATGGGGTCGTCGCCAGCAGCTCCAAGCTCAGCTCTACCGCTTCCACCAGCCGCTCAAGATCGGGCTTATGAGCCAGGAACGGATAGGTGATGGCTGGTGGATCAGCCGGATCAATTGACACCGGGCGCACCGATCCTCGAGCCTCCACCTGTTGCAGCGCCGCGTTGAAGGCGAAGACAGTGTCCTGGCCGCCAGCCTCAACCTGGCGTCGGGGACTGCTGGTGAGATCAATCCTCCCCACGGGGAACAACTGGAGATCGTTGGCGGGTCCCGTCGAGCTGGTGAACCGCAGCAGGGTCTGAATGGTCACATCTTCCGGGGTCACCATTTTCGGTTTGGGTGCTGCAAAAAGATAGATGGCAGGGTGATCGGAGAAGTTGGCCCCTACCCCGGGACGGTCGGCAACCACGTCGATTCCCAAACCAGCCAGCTCAGATGCCGGGCCAATCCCCGATCGCCACAACAACATCGGCGATTGGACGACCCCAGCGGCCAAGATGACCTCCTGGGCAGGGATGGCTTCTGCCCGGCCGTCACAAACCGCGTCCACTCCAACGGCTCGGTTGCCGTTCCATCGCACCGTTAACGCCAGACAGCCGCCCCTCACCTCAAGGTTGGGCCGTTTCCTGACCTGGGTGGTCAAGTAGACATCAGCAGCGGACACACGCTGCAACCCACGGCGATTACGAGGCAGCGGGCCGACGCCGTGGGAATTCGGAGCGTTGTGATCCGCGGTGTAGTCGAAGCCCGCTGTCCTGCACGACTCATAGAACGCGGCGTGGACCGGGAGCAGCTCAGCCTCTGGGGTACGCATGATGGTCAGCGGGCCGTCGCGGCCATGCCAGCGCTCCTCACCGTCTGGATCCGACTCCAGCCGTCGGAAACTGTCCAGCATCGCTTCCCACCGCCACTCGGGAAACCCCCAGGCGTCGAAGTCTGCGGGCATTGCCCGTATGGCGATACCGCCATTGACCGCAGAGCTGCCGCCGAGCACTCTTCCTCGGGGGTAGGGCTGAGTTCTGCCTCCGGGAAGACGCACCTCATCGCCCCAGTCATGATCCGGATGCGACGAGACCGTGATGTCGGCCAATTCAGGGGGCAAGTGGGCTCCGTGGTCCGGACCGGCCTCGAGCAGCAGCACTCGGCACGCCGGATCTTCTGACAACCGGGCGGCCAAGACCGACCCTGCCGAGCCCCCGCCCACGATGACCCTGTCAAACGAACGTTCAGGCTGCACCACTGGCTCACAGTAGCGACCAAACGGGCGGCTACTAGGTTGGCTCCATGGGCAGATCTTGTGAGGGACGAGTGGCGCTGGTCACCGGAGCGAGTCGAGGGATCGGGGAAGGGGCGGCGCGGCGTCTGGCTGCCGAGGGAGCAGCAGTAGCCGCGGTGGCCCGCACCCGCGCCGACGGCGACCACCGGCTGCCCGGCTCATTGGAGCGATTGGTGGCCGACATTGCAGAGCTGGGAGGTCGGGCTGTGGGCATACCGGCAGACCTGTCGGATCCATCGCTGGACCGGTCGAAGGTTGTGGCTCAGGCCGAAGAAGCGCTGGGTGGCAAGGTGGATATCCTCATCAACAACGCGGCCCGGGCCTTCTACCAGCCGTTTGCCGAGTTGACCGAGAAGCGATGGCGTATCGCTTACGAGCTGAACGTGTGGGCCCCATGGGATCTGGCCCGACTGGTTCTGCCCGGAATGCGGGAACTGGGCCGGGGGGCAATCGTAAACGTCTCATCAGGAGTAGCCGAGCCTCCGTCGCTGCCTCCCAACCGGGCCAGCGGACCCACCATGACCGGGTGCCTGTACGGATCGACCAAAGCCGCTCTCAACCGCTGGACAGTGGGGTTGGCCGCTGAGACATGGGACGACGGGATCACCGTCAACGCCGTGTCGCCAGAGGCTGCGGTGATGACTCCCGGCGCCGGGGATTACGTGAACCTGCCGCCGGAGAGCCTTGAGCCCATGGAAACTATGTGCGAGGCCATCTTGGCCCTGAGCACGGCTAAGCCCCAAGAACTAACCGGCAGGATTACCTACTCATTGTCTTTGATCTGCGAGCTCAACCGCCCGGTTTGCACCCTTGACGGCACCAAGATTCACCTTGGCTGGCAGCCCGACGACATCGACCCCAACCGATTGCGCGGATGATCCCGCCCACTATTGGGCGGCTTTGTTCGACTCCCGCTCGCCTCGGACGAAGGCCTCCCGAGCCTTGTCGCCCTCACCCATGAGGTTCAGCTCGTAGGTGAATCCCTGCTCGAAGCGATAACTCCGATGCACGTCCACCGGATCGATCCCGTTGATCGACCACTTTGCCTTGCGGATCACTCCGGGCGGCTTGGACGCGATCACCCCGGCCAGCCTTCGGGCTTCGTCCATGAGCTCATCTCCCGGGACAACGCTAAGCACAGTCCCCCACCGCTGGAGGTCTTCAGCCGCCACGGGCTCGCAGCTGTACATCATCCAGCGCATCACCTTCTCGGGAACCAGCCGAGCGGTGTGGGTGGCAGCACCTAGAGCCCCATTGTCCACCTCGGGCATGGAGAACTTCACTCCTTCTGCGGCCACTACCAAGTCGCAATTCCCCGCGAGGCCGATGCCCAACCCCAGACAAAAGTCCTGGACGGCGGCAATCACAGGGACCGCGCAGTCGTACACCGCCCCGAAGGCCTCATAGCAGGCATCTCCGGTGCCCAAGACCCCCTCAAAGCCCTCCATGGCCTGCATCTCCTTGATGTCCACCCCGGCGTTGAATCCCCGGCCCACCGCGGTGAGGATGGCAACCCGCACGTTGGAGTCGTGCTTGTAGCTGCGGAAGATCTCGGCCAGCCGATAGGTGTCGGCGATGTTGAGGGCGTTCACGGGGGGATTGTCCATGGTGACGACCGCGATGCCCTGCTCATCAATCTCAGTGTGGATAGCCACTGTGCGCTCCTTTGCCTCTCGACTGTCAGCGTAGGCTCGCCACGCCTCAGCTACTACCTTCTAGGCGAAGCAACTTCCTCAGAAAGCGAGTTCGACTTGCGCATCGGCTATCTGATCGACACCAACCACGGGTACTACGACCAGCCCCTGCCTGAACCGGACAATGCGGCCGATGCCCTCGACGCAATGATCGAAGAAGGCATCCTGGCTGAGCAGTCGGGATTTCACTCCATTCAGGTACCCGACCGCCATGGCCGCACGGAGTCGTACTTCGGCTCTCCACTGAACCTGTTGATGATCTTGGCCCGAGAGACGAGTCGAGTGGCCATCGGGTCGTACTGCCTGGTCAATACCCTCTACCATCCCATGGAGGTTGCCGAGCAGTGCGCCATCATCGACAACATCTCCCGGGGCCGGCTGTACATGACCTGGGGTCGGGGATTCCATGCCGGCTACTGGGGGCAGTTCGGAGTCCCGCATGAGCGGATGCTGGGCCGCTACCTGGAGAACGTGGCCATCATCGACAAGGCTCTGCAATCCAAAGGAGAGCGGTTCAGCTGGGAGGGCGACTTCTACCAGGTGAACGGCGGCCTGCTATCTCCCAATTCCTTTCAACAGCCCCGGTTCCCGTTCTGGGGCGGCGGCCAGCTTCCCGCAGCCATCGAACGGTGCGGGGTCTACGCCGAATCGTGGACCTGTGACGACTTCCCCATCCTCAAGGAGACTTGGGATGTGCAGGCCGGCGCCTACCGCGCCAAAGCCATCGAACACGATAAAGAACCTTTCATCGTCTTGATGAGAAAGGCCTGGGTGGCCGACACCTTCGAAGAGGCCGCCGAGCAATACGGCACCCACTACGTGCCCGAGATGCGGTTCTACTGCGAGCAGGGAATCCTGGCCCACCACCCCGAGTTCGACTCACCCGAGAAGATCACCACCGAATCGGCCCGCGAGCACATCGTGGTGGGCACCCCTGCCCAATGCCGAGAGCGCTTGGAGCAGTACTACGAAGAGTTGGGCGTGCAGTATTTCACTGTGCAGTTCCGAATGGTCACCGGCCCCTCGTTCGAGGCCACCCGGGAACAGATCCAGCGTTTTGGAGAGGAGGTGGTGCAGCCTCTGCACCGCAAGTATCCCGCCCCCGACCATCCGGCCATCCCCGAAGCCTGTCGGTGGTGAACCGATGACCTCGACGACATTGACTCCAACCACTGACGAACTCGAATCCCTGGTGGGGAGACAGTTTCCCGGCGGAACCTACGCCGTGGAGCCGTGGCGAGTCTGGCTGACCAACGACGTCATCGGCGCGCCACAGCGAACCGACGGCATCGCCCATCCCATGTTCTGCTATTACGCGGCCATGGCCGGTTTGGGCATCTCCATCGACGAGATGTTCACCCTCTGCTATGCGTCGGCCGACGATGGCCCCATGTTCGGCGAATGCGACATCCAACAGCTACGACCCTTGGAAATCGGTGCCATCTACACCATCCGGGGAGAGATAACCAGTGCGATCCGCAAGCAAGGGACGCGCACGGGTACTTTCGACATCGTGGCCTTTCAACTGGAAGTCATTGCCCCCGATGGCGAAGTGTCCTCCATTGTGTCCAACTCTTTCATCTTTCCCAGGAGGCTCCAGTGAGCACGGTCCCTGATCCATCAGTAGGTGACGAGCTACCCCGTCTGGTCATCGAGTCGGTTGACGCCGAGAAAATGAAAACGATGGCCGCTTTGCTAGGCGACTCAAACCCCATCCACTGGGACGTTGCCACTGTGAGAGAACTGGGCATGGGCGACCAGCCGGTGAATCAAGGTCCCAACAATCTGGGGTACGTGATGAATATGTTGGGCGGATGGGCCGGGGGTGCCGAGCGCATCCAAGAGATCCGTGTGCGTTTTCTGGACAACGTCTTCGCTGGTGACTGCTTGGAGGCCGGTGGCACCGTCACCGCTATCGGCGATGATGGCGCCGTCGAGTGCGATGTCTGGCTGGCAAGAGACGGCACCCACCCGGTGCTGGCTGGAACGGCCACTGTCTCGTTGGTTTGAGGGCAGGGACAAACGGGAGAGGAACTTCGAATTGGAACGAATGAAAATGCCGTTTTGAGTCCCATTATTAGTCCTATTACCAATGATAAAGAAAGATTGATGACTGTCATTGATCATGCCTATGGTTTGGCACGTAATGCTCACTCTTCATATAAGGAGCCCTCATGGCAGACCATGTCCACACTGATGCGTGTTACGACCATCCGGAGCACACGCACGCCGACCACGCCGACCACTGCGGTCAGGCTGAGCACAACCACGAAGACCACTGCGACACACCTGAACACACCCACGCCGACCACGAAGACCACTGCGATATTCCGGTACACGTCCACACCGAAGAGTGCTGTACCGCTGCGGCATAGTGGATAAAACTGATCATGGGCATGGTCATGGGCACGACCACGACCATGACGATGATTGCGGGCACGACCACGACCATCACGGGCACGACCATCATCACCATGATCTTCGAGAGGCCAGCCGCAAGAGCCTGATCACCGCGGTCACCCTGACCACCACGTTCATGGTGATTGAAGTGATCGGCGGCTTCGCGTCGGGCAGCTTGGCGCTGATCTCCGACGCTGGCCACATGCTCACCGATAGCGCGGCCATCGGTCTCGCGCTGTTCGCCATGTGGGCCGCCGACCGCGCCGCTTCGGCCAAGCGGACTTTCGGCTTTTATCGAACCGAGATCCTGGCCGCAATGTTCAATGCTCTATCCCTTTGGGTGATCGTGGGATGGATTTTCTTCGAGGCCATTCGGAGATTCGACGGAGATACCCATGTCGAAGGCGGACTCATGCTCGGCGTGGGCGCGGCCGGCCTATTGATCAACGTGTTGGTAGCCTGGGTTCTACATCGCCAATCAGGACATAGCCTGAACGTGGAGGGCGCATTTCAACACGTCTTGGCAGACTTGTTGGGCTCGGTAGCCGTCGTTATCTCGGGCATCTTCATCATCAGCGTGGGCTGGGACATCGTCGACCCGATCCTAAGCATGTTCATCGGTGTGCTCATCCTCTTCAGCTCTTGGAATCTCGTGTCCGAGGTATTCCACGTGCTGATCGACGGCACACCCGAGAACGTGGACGTCTACAAGCTATGCCATGACATCGAAGAGGTGGAGGGTGTCACCATCGTCCACGATGTGCACGTACGGACAATCTCATCGGGCTATCTGTCTATGACCGCTCATGTGCTGACCGAGCCGAGCAGTGATGCCCAAGAAGCGGATGACAAGCTCCGTAGAATCCGCGAGATTGTCAAGGGCTACGGAATCCAGCACACCACCATTCAGCTTGAGCACTCGGTGGAGGGTTGCGACCAGGAGAGCCACCACGTCGACCATCTGTTTGCAACTGAGCGGGAAATCCGTCAGAAGTCGAAGCTCACCAAATTCCTCATGCACTCCCACTAAGGGGCCGCGCTGACAGGTGGCCGCCCATGAGGCGCGTCCAGTGACTCTCAGACATTTGCGCGGGCTCTAGGTAGCCATCCGGACGTTGTAGGCCCCGGAGAATGACCGGATCGCCAGAGCGACCAGGAACAGCACCACCGTGCCTAGCGCCATGGTAGCCCCGGCCGCGGTGTCGTGGTGGTAGCTGATGAGCAGGCCGACCACTACCGAAACCGTGCCCAGGATGGCCGCAGTGATCATGATGAGCGGAATCCGGCGCACCAACATGGCCGCGGTGGATGGCGGCGCTACCAAGAATGCGAAAACCAACAGGTTCCCGACTGCTTGGAATGAGGCGACGATGGAAATGGCCAGCAGTGCCAACAAGGCGGCGTGGGCGAGCCGAGGCCGGAGCCCCATCAGTCGGGCCTGGACTTCATCGAAGGTCATTACCAGGAATGCCCGGTGGAGCACCACAACCCCCAACAACACGACTCCGGCGATAATGAGCTGACGGATTAGGTCGCTGTCGGTCACACCGGTTATCGAGCCGAAAAGGAATCGGCTGAGATCACCGGCGTAGGCCCCCGAGCTGCTGGACATGATCACTACCGCCAAAGCCAGGAACCCCACATAAAGCAATCCGATCGAGCTGTCGTCCGGCAACGGGGAGTGGTTGCGGATGAGGTTGATGCCGGAAACCATGACCAACGCGGCAATGAGCGCACCCAGCGTCGTATCGCCCCCGACAATAAAGGCGATAGCCAGACCGGGTAGCACCCCGTGGGCCAGGGCCTCCCCGAAAAAGCTCATCCCCCGAAGGACAACCCAGGTTCCCACTGTGGAAGTGGCCAGCACCGCCAACAACCCCGACCATAGGGCGTTGCGCATGAAGATGTTGTCGATGAAGGGTTCGATCCACCAGTCGATTGGGCTGGTCAGGAACTCCATGACAGAAACCCTTGCGATGAGCCCTCGACGGCCTCGTCACCCGAGAGCGTCGGCGATCCTCTGTGCATTGCTGCGAAGGAAGCTGAGGTAGGTGTCAGAACCGCTCCCCGATGGACCAAGAGAACCAGTATCCAGCACGACGACTTCAACACCAGCCTCTCGAGCCAGTGCTTCGGCGTCATCGGAACTGTGCGAGGACTCGGCGAAGATGGCAGGCACCCCGGTCTGTTCGATCAGGCCAACGAGTTCCTGGAGTTCGGCCGGATTGGCCTCCCCTACCGACGAGCCGCCGGGGATAACCGTTCCAACCAGTTGGAAGTCATACCGGTTGGCGAAGTAGCCGAGGGCATCGTGGTTGGTGAGCATCAGGCGATCTTCATGGTCAAGCGGCGCCAAGATCCTGTTGATCTCGTCATCGAGGGCCACCAACTCACCCCGATACTCGGTCACGCAGGCGCTTAGTGAACGGGCGTCGAGCCCTGCCTGCGCCGCAAGAGCCTCGCTGAGCGGAAGAAGCGCATCGGCCACCTTGATCGGGTCGAACCATACGTGGGGGTCCTCACCACTGTGTCCGTGCCCCTCTTCCTCTTCGCCTTCGTCGTCATCCTCGTCACCGTGGTCCTCGCCTTCGTCGTCGTCTTCTTCCTCGTGATCCTCGTATTCGCCCTCTTCCTCTTCTTCTTCGTCGTGGTGTTCGAGTTCCATGCCAGGGGCGAATCCGATGGTCTCGATGTGGTCAGCCATGTGGAATACGGGCGTGCCGGCTTCTTCCACTGCTTCGAGGGTGTCACCCAGGCCCTCTTCGAGGTCGAGACCGTTGGCCACGATCATGACGGCGCTTTCCATTCGGCCTCGATCCCGCAATGAGGGTTGGAAGCCGTGTGGGTCACCGCCTGGGGGAATGAGGGTTACTACTTCGGCTAGGCCATCGCAAGCCACATTGGCCACCACATCGGCCCATATGGAGGTAGTGGCCATAATGGTGGGCAAGCCATCGGAGCTTGCGTCGCCGTCATTGCCGCATCCAACGAGAAGCAAAGCCAGTGCGGCAAAGATCGCTATGGCGCGCCGAGGGACTCTTCTAGTATCAATAATCGTTCTCACTCTTGTTACAATATTTGGGAATGGGTGTCATTCGCAAGCATCTGGTGGGATACTGAACTCAAATGACTGCCGAATCGCTTTCCGTGCCTGGTGACAACGACCATCTGGCGGAAGTTCACCTGCAAATCGGAGCCAGATTGGCCCGGCAGGAGCATCGCTACACTTCCGGCCGAAGACAACTTGTAGATGTATTGGCCCAAGCCGGACAGCCGATGACGCTGCCCGACATCGTGGCGGCCGACCCACACCTTGCCCAGAGCTCGGCGTATCGCAACCTGGACGTCTTGGTTCGCAGTGGCGTCATACGACGGATCAGTGCCGGAGGCGATCACGCCCACTTCGAGCTGGCCGAGCCCCTACTGGGACATCACCACCATCTGATCTGCATCAGCTGCGGCTCCATCGAGGACATCCATCTCGACGGCAAAGTGGAACGCCTGGTGGACAAGAGCCTGTCCGACATTGCTGCCCAGACAGGGTTCACCCCCATCCATCACAGTCTCGACCTCCACGGCCACTGTGCCGACTGCTGACTCAGCGTCCGGCCCACGTTGGAAATGCGGCTCACGGAGTTCCGGTTAAACCCAGAACTGGCCCAATGGCGCCTCGAGATACGGAGTTTTCTGGCCGCGGAAATGGCTTCGCACAATGTGGCCGGCCACGCCGATCCCACTGATCTCACCGGACTCAACCAGGACTTTGAGCGGCGCCACCAGCAGGAGGCTGCCCGCCGGGGCATGCTGGCCGTCTCATTGCCTGCGGCCGACGGCGGCCGGGGTCGGTCCCGGGCTTGGAAGCACGTATACGACCTAGAGGCTGCCTTCCACGGAGCACCCTCCATCGACACCGGCGTAACGCTGTGCGGATTCGTGATCTCTCGCTTCGGGACCCGAGCCCAAAAGGCTCGCTGGCTGGCACCCATGGTCTCCGGGGATGTGTCGGGGGCCATCGCCTATAGCGAGACCGGTGCCGGCAACAACCTGGCGGCCATTGCTACAACGGGGATGCGGGACTCTGACGGGTGGGTGCTGTCGGGAACCAAATCGCACGTTACGGGGGCACACAAGGCTGACGTGGCTGTTGTACTGGCCGTGACTGACCCCAAGAAGAGCGCTCGCTCTTCGATGGCCATGTTCTTGGTTCCCCTGGATGCTCCTGGAGTCGAGATAAAGCGAAGGCCCACCATCAACCGCTGGACTCTCGGCGAAATCGACCTTCACCAGGTGCGAATCGATGACGATTGTGTGCTGGGAGAAGTTGGCGAGGGATGGTCGCAAGTGATGGCGGCGGTGGCCGCGGAACGAGGCTCCTTGGCCCACTACGGATGGGCCGAGCAGTGGTTGCAGCGACTGCCAGCGGGAGTTGCCCGGCTGGAACGGGCCAGGTTGCACGCGGTCGCGGCCCAAGTCCGGGCCTTTGGCCAGCGCCTGATCGACTACGAGGAGTCTGGCCGGCCTGTGCGTTACGAGGCATCGGTGGTGAAGGTGGCGTCCACCGAGCTTCTCCAATACATCGCCCGCACGGCCCGGTCGGGAGCGGGACAGGGCGAAACCGACTGGACTCCGATATTTGAGGAGGGCCCGCCGTATGCCTATGACGCGTTGGAGGCCATTCACCCCACCGTGTCGGTCGGAGCGAACGAGACCCACCGGGACATGATTGCGGCCGACCTGTTGAGCCGCGACCTGACGGTGGCCACTCCCCCAGCCGCGGCGTCCCATAACCCTGTTCTCTCCACCTGTGCCGAGCAGGCAGAGCAGGCCCGCCGAGTCTTGGCCCTGACTGCTCAGCACGCTCTCCAGCGCCCGTTGTACGGGAAGCAGGTGGGAGACCTCCAGGCGGTCCGTCATCGCTTCGTGGACATGGCTATCGCGGTTGAGGCCATGGAGCTGACCACTGCGGAGGCCGCCCTCGTCCCTTCGGGGCCACAACGCGACTACCTGGTGTCAGCTGCCAAGGTGACTGGGAACGAGTGCCTGCTGGATGTGATGGCCGGTGCCCATCAGTTGCACGGGGCCGATGGCTACTACGACGACCACTACCTCGCGCCGCTCACCCGTCGAGCCTGGGCCGTCCAGACTGAAGGGGGAAGCACCGCCGAACATCTGGAGCAGCTGGCTCGCCTCACCGACTAGACGAGGGCGCTCCCGGCAATGGTGACCCGGTGGAGCACACGCTCCTCACCGGCCACATCCCCGACAACAGCGTGCTGAGTCGAGCGGTTGTCCCAGATCACCAGGTCGCCGCTGCACCACCGATGTCGATACGTGTTCTCATAGCGCCCGATCACCCCGTAGAGGTATTCCAGGAGAGGGCGGCTCTCTTCAAGGGTCCACCTATCGATTCGAGTCACGTAGTTGCCGTTGACGAACAATGCCTCGGCTCCGGTGTCAGGATGGACCCTCACCATCGGGTGCACGGCAACCACCGCCTCGTGGTCCAAGCCGGCGTCGGCAGCCAGGCTGGTGCCCTCATGGACCGCGGAGAGGGAGCGGAGCAACTCCTGGAGACCGGGTGACAGCGACTCGAACGCCCTGGTTGCGCTGGCAAACATCGTGTCACCACCCACCTCGGGCAAAACCCTGGCCAGCAGCAAAGTGTAGGCATGGGGCTCGCGCATGTGGGTCGAGTCGGAGTGCCAGGTCTGGGTGATGGGGTTCGGGTCGTAGATCTTCATGATCCCCGGGTACCCCTCGATCGATGGGACATAGGGGTGGATGGAGATCTCCCCCCACTTTGCGGCAAAGGCCAGCTGGTCTTCAGGGGTCATCGCTTCCTGGCCGCGGATGCAGATGACGCCGTTCCCGTGAAGGGCATCGCGCACCGACGCGAATTCGGTGTCGGAGATCTCACCGGTCAGATCCAGCCCGAGCACCTCCGCGCCGAGGGCACCTGCCAGCTGCCGGATCTCCATGGTCGAATTACCCTAGTCAGTTGAGCTTGCTGATCGAGTCGTCGAGGCCGCCATGTCGGCTGGAAAGCAGCCATGCGGCGCGCTGGGCTTGCGCGGCTTCTTTGATCTCACCAGCTTCTGGCGCCTCGATGCCCAGGCCGTGTTTCGCGCCGAGCCGCCGCAGGCCGAGTTCGGCAAAGCGACACACTGATTTCATCTCTGCCGCTATCACTGCACCCCGCGGGCCGCTGATCGTTCGAGAGAATCGCTCATTGGCCTCCGCGAGGGTCTCCATCCCCCGAGCAAACCCCTCTGGGTCTGGTTCTCCGAATCCAGGAATTCCGGACGCGAACAACGGCGTGAAGATGGGGCTGGAGTTGGGAGACACCATTCCCAACTCCTCGCCGATGCGGCCGAGGCGGTCGATCAGCGCTCCCACTCCCCTCTCGCAGCCCAATACCTCGTCGATGCGCTCAGCCACCAGCGCATCGTCATCGACAGGTTCTCCTGTGGCGGCCGCACCGGCACGCACTATGGAAGGGAGCGACACCGGCAGGGGTTGGAAGTGCCCGTTGTCGCCCCAGTCGGTCAGCAGGAGCCCGGGCGAATCATGAGCTGCGCCAATCGCGGCAGCGTCGGCGATGTTGGCAGCCGCGTTGAGGTTTCGGCCGATAAAGGTGTTCCAGCTGCCGGTTCCTGGAGCCACCCAGAACGGCATTCCAGCTTCTATGAAGAGACGAGCGTGGGATTGAAAACCCAGATGGGGATCCTCTGGAAGCGCGAGACGATCAAGAAGGTCGGGCGGGAGCATGGCCTCCCACCCTCCTTCGGATGGAGCCTCGTAGTTCCAGACAACCGGCACCGCTCCGTCGGGAATCCTGTCCAGCAGGGAGGAGTCCCGGCGGAATTGATCGGCCCAGAACATCACCTGGTAACCGTCGCCAACCAGAGGCTCGATGATCCGGGTCAGATGCTCGATATACACGGCTTCCCGACCCCGCGCGGCCACTTCCGGCGCGGAAACGCCTTCCCCCAATTCGAATGGCTCGTCACCACCAATATGGATGCGGCTGCTGCGGACAGCCCCACCCAACTCCCGGGCCAAGGCAACGCCAAACGCGGCATTCTGTGCCGTGGGAGCCAGGCACCCCGGTCGCATAGTGCCAGAGCCGAATAGGGCCGGCGCTCCATCAGGGCACTCAGCCAGACCTCGATAGCGCTCGTGGGCCAACCATCGCTCCATATGGCCGAAACAGTTCATGTTCCCGACGAGGTCGATGCCGCGAGCCTGGCAAACACCATCAAGCCCCCGCAGTTCTGCCGTAGTCAAGGGTGATGCCCCCTCCCACACTTCACGATGTCCGGAATAGGCGAATGCGTGCTCGACGTAGAGTTGGAGCTCGTTGAACCCGAGCTCTGCCAAGACCTCTACCAGCCACTCCAGGGTCTCCTGGGTCGGTACTCGGTCCCTCGAGACATCCAGCATGTAAGCCCGTCGTTCGAACATAAGCACACCAAAACCACCATGTGACACATCGCTTCTACGCAGTGTAGGGTGGCCCAAATGGGTGACTCCAGCAAGCTCAGAAAATACCGCTCCGACCACGAAGACCTGAACACTCAAAGCCGTTCAGCGATCATCGAAGCGGGACAAGTGTTGTTCTTGGAGCAAGGAATCGCCTCCACCACGATGGGGGAGATCGCCGAGCAGGCCGGAGTGAGCCGGGTTACCGTGTACCGCCACTTCCCCGAGTGCGGCGCAATTGCCCTCGAGGTTTACAGCCGAATGCTCGAATCAGTCCTCGAGGCGGTCAGAGCAGAGGTTCCCGCTGGAGTCAGCGGCCTTGACGCAGCCCGCCACTGTCTCAATGCCCTTTTCGCGGTGTATCCCGCCCAGGAATCAGCATTTCGCTTTTGCGCGGCATACAGCTCCTACCATGCCATCGAGGAACGCTCCGACGAACTGGCAGAGTGGTACGACGCTCGCGAGTTCCAAGGGCTACCCGAGGCTTGCGGCCAGTTCTTCGGCACCCATCCCGACCAGGAGACGGCTGGCCGTCTGATGGCACTCACCGATGCCGCCGTCAGCGGACTGTGCGGCCTGGCAGTAGCCGGATCTCCACAGAACCGAACGAATGTCGAGGTCCGGCTCCGCCATCTCCAAGAGATGATCTTGGGACACCTCGAGCATCTCTAGTCTTCGGGTCCCTCGATTCGGTAGAGGGCGGCTGCGTTCTCCCACAGCAGCTTGCGGCGGACTTCCTCGGAATGGCCAGCGAGCGAAGCCTCGATCCGCTCCCGGACATTGCCATAGAGACAGGTCGGGTGGGGAAAGTCGGTCTCGAACAACACGTTGTCGACGCCGATCTTGTCGAGCAGCCGCTGCGGTGCCGTCTCCTCGAACCAGTAACAGGCGTACACCTGGCGGCGGAAGTACTCGCTGGGCATCATCTCGAAGTTGGCGGCCTGCTCAAGTCCTCCGCATTCATTGAAGGAGTGGTCGACAGCCTCGAGCACAAAGGGGATGAATCCGATGCCGCTCTCCACCGACACGAACTTGAGGTCGGGGTAGCGAGGAAGTACGCCGGACCCCAGCAGATCGGTGAGCTGGATGCCGTTCTTGAGGAACATCTCCAGAGACGCGTAGGCGTAGGTGGAAGGCTTGCCGTGGGCTGCCATCCGCTCTGGAGTGAACCCGGTGGTGGTGTCACCGCTGCCGATATGGAAGCTGATGGGAAGGCCGGCCTCCTGGGCCACCGACCACAGTGGATCCCAGTGGGGGTCACCGAGGAGAGGCAGCCCGAACCGCTGCGGCTCGCCAGTGAACAGGACCGCGCGGTGGCCGAGCTCGGCGCACCGAGCGACCTCCGCCACGGTGTCATCGATGTCCCAGAAGGGGGTCGAGATGACGGCCACGAATCGCCGCGGATCGGGAGATATCCAGTCGAGCTGGAAGTTGTTGTACGCCTGAACACAGGCCAGCATCAGCTCGCGGTCTTTCAGCTTCAAGAAATGCTGGGCTCCGAACCCTCCAACATTGGGATAGAGCACCTGAGCCCAGATTCCCTGCTCGTCCATGAGCTTCAACCGCTCGCTGGAGTCGTAGGCCGCCGGGTGGATCTCCTCGAACACTGAGGGCCCAGCAGGAAAGGGCTCCGGCCATCCGGCCACCGCGGTCATTCCCACTGATGAGAACACCTCGCCTCCCACAAACCAATGGTCCTTTCCCTCCTCGGAGCGCTCCACTCGGGGTACACGGTCTTTCAACTTGGCGGGAACCCGGGATACAAACGTGTCGGGGGGCTCGGTGACATGGGTGTCGACGTCGATGACGAGCTCAGTGGTGGGCATGCCTCCAGTCTGCCCCACTGATGTCGGGCAGAGGTACTTGACCCCTATTTCGTGATGCGGGCCATGCCGCCATCTATCACCACGGTCTGGCCGTTCATGAAGCTTGAATCGTCCGAGCACAGATACAGCAGTAAACCGACTAGGTCTTCGGGTTGGCCTGGTCTTCTAATGGTTTGGCGGGCCAGCAGCCTCTGAACCTGATCCTCAGGGAGCTTTGCGGTCATCACGCCTGGAGCAATGCCATTGACCCTGATGTTGTCAGCAGAAAGCTCATCGGCGAGCACCTTCGTGACACCGTTGAGGGCCAGCTTCGAAACCGTGTAGGCACCGGCATCGATCCACGCGCCGTTGGATGACTGATTGACGATGACGCCACCGCCCCGGCCGCGCATCGACTCGGCACAGGCCTTGGCGCACATGATGGGGGCGACGGTGTTCACAGCCATGATCTCCATCCATTCATCGGCGGAGAGGATCAACGCCTCGCTCCACTTCCCCCGAGCCAGCCCGGCGTTGTTGACCAGGATGTCGACGCCGCCAAATGCATCGTCGGCTGTCTTCACCATGGCGTTGATGTCTTCGTCGGAGGTCACGTCACAGCGGACTCCGATGGCCTGGGCCCCGGTTGAGGCGATGCTCTCGGCAGTGCGAACTGCTGCTTCGCCGTCGATATCAGAGACGACCACCGCGGCACCCTCTGAAGCAAGCGCCCGGGCGTACACAACCCCCAACCCTCCGACACCGGCGCCGCCCGCACCGGTGACTATCGCAACTTTGCCTTCAAGTCTCATACAACCACCTCTTGCGCGCCTGAAATCCTATGGCCGCAGTCGATCAGAGTTCGGAGTTATGGGGCAAAGCTGAGGGGGATTCGGATGGTGGCCTCGGGTTCTTGTAGGCCGGAGTCGTTGACGGCGATTATGCAGTCGTCGACAGTGGCATCACATATACCGCTGCCTACTGCGCCGACGATGACCGTCAACTCCACCGAACCCTCGCCAGTGGGATTGGGATGCAAGATCCTGGCGTTGGTGAAGTTGCAGGCCCCCGAACCCTCCGTGCCCCCCTGGGAGCATTGGAGGATGTTCACAGTTTGCTCGGGGAGGAAGCCGCTCCACGTAACCACCACGGTTTGACCGTCGACTAGCCCAGTTGTCGGCTCGGCTGATGCTTGACGGCTGAGCTCAGGCACCTCGAATTCCACGGTTAGGCCGGAATCCGCCTCGGCCGCGAACACCAACTCGGCTTCGGGAGATGAGCGGGGCCGCTGCAAGCGGCTGGCGGCCTCTTCATCTCCGACGAAAGCCACGGCGAGAAAATCCACGATGGTGGTGACAACGTTGTCGAAGAGATCGCTGGTTTGACCTAGCCAAGAGCCGTGGTCCGCGCCTTCAAGGGTCAAGAGACCCTTTATCGCCGAAATGTCATTGAACAGCTTCGGAGAGGTTGCGTAGAGGATCAATGGGTCCTTGGTGCCGTGGATTATCAAGATGGGCGGAGTAGCGGTGAAGTCGTATTCGCCCTCAAACGGGGCCGGCGGACCCGCCATGGCCACCACCGCGTCTACCCGCTCGTCGCGGCAACAAGTGTTGGAGCTGATTCCCAGCACAGTGATCGCCCCGTTGGAATGCCCTATTGCCGCGATTTCGCTGTTGTCCACCGTGCCCGCCAGGGGCCATTGAGGATCGGCAGCCCGTTCGGCCACAGTGTCGATCAGAAAGCTCAGGTCGCCCGGTTGTGAGCCGGTGTCGCCCGCGTCGGGACCACCAGGATTGAAACGCGAGCTGCGGGGGAACTCGGGGGCGACAACCACGTATCCCTCCGATGCCAGCGCAGCCAGAAACTCCCCATATCCCTCCGGGTAGCCACTCAACCCATGGGCGAACAGCACCAGCGGATAGGGGCCACCGGCTGGCGAAGCGTTCTCGACTGGCGCGGACGCGCCCTCAACCGCGGCCGGATAGACAATCAGGGTCCGAAGGATCCGGCTGTCCCGACCGGGGTGGTCTCCGCTCCGCGGTGTCACGCGCTCATGGTCGGTGTAGACCTCTTCGATATAGCCAACCCCAGTGGCAACGGGGCCAGGCTCACTTGCGACAGGTTCGGGATCTTCAGCAGGCACGGAGGGAACGTCTACGGCTGGAGTTCCAGCCGGGCCATCAGTAGCTGGCTCAACCGGAGTCGTCTCCACCGCAGGAGTTGGCTGCGTGGCGGCGTCGGGCTGCCGGGCATCGCTCAGAGCCTCATCCGATTGATCCGCAGATGATCCGCATGCCATTAGCAAGCCTGCAACCAGAGCGACGACGCTGATACTGGCCGCCATGCGGCCCATCGAGTCCGACATCTGCTCTCAGAATACGACTACCCCGCGGGCGTTGTGGCCGTCTTCCATTTTCTCCACGGCGCCGTTGATCTCCTCGAGATCGAATCGGTGGGTGATGAGCTTCTCGATCTCGAGCTGGCCTTGCCGGTACATCTCAACCAGCATCGGAATGTCTGTTGTGGGCCGAGAGGTCCCGTACACACAGCCCATGAGAGTTTTCTCCGTCATGCAGAACTCCAGGCCGGGCAGCTCGGTCAGCGCGCCGGCGGGCTGGACACCTATGGCCACAACAGTGCCGTCCTGACGAAGGCAGTCCCAGGCCAGACGGACCAGCGAAGGGATGCCGACGACTTCGAAGGCATAATCGGCCCCTTCGCCGCCGGTGAGCTCGAATACCTGCTCAACTGTGGCTTCGGGGTCTTCGTTCTTGATGAGATTGGTAGCTCCAAAGCCCTGCGCCATGGACAGCTTGTCATCGTGGAGGTCGACGCCGATGATCGCGCTGGCTCCGGCGAGCACAGCCCCTTGGATCACATTGAGCCCCACACCGCCACAACCGATCACCACCACAGAGGACCCCGGCTGGACCTTGGCCCGGTTGAAGACGGCCGATGTACCCGTCAACACGCCGCAACCGGTCATGGCCGCAATCTCCAGCGGCACATCGCTGGGGATCGGTATGGCACGTCTCTCGTTGCAGACGAGCTCTTCCGAGAGGGTGCCGATGGCCGAGAACTGGTACAGGCCGCGGCCATCGGAATCGGCCATTCGCGGCTCACCTTCGGCGGAATCGGTGCCAGTGAAAGTCAGATCCAGATTCGCCGAGCACAGGTTGGGCCGGCCCTTGAGGCAGTTCCGGCACACCCCGCAGTGGATCAGGGCTGAGAGCACAACATGGTCGCCCACCTGGCAGGTAGTGACCTCGCTACCGACTTCTTCCACCACCCCAGCGCCTTCGTGGCCGAGGATCATCGGGAGAGGGAACGGCAGATCCCCGGTTTGCACCGCGACATCTGAGTGGCACAAGCCACTGGCGCCCACCTTGACCCGCACATCATGGGGACCGACAGCGCCGGAGGTGAACTCCACGACGTCGATAGGAACCCCGGCCTCATATACGACCGCTGCCTTCATTACGCAACCACCCCTTTGACCTTCAAGTCGATGACCTCGTCCCAGTCCATGCCCAGGTTCTCGGTGAGGATCTCATCGCCGTGCTCGTTGAACCCAGGAGCGCGGCCCGGTGGGGCCGGCTCCCCGTTGAACTGAACCGGAACTGCCACCAACTTGAACGGAATCCCATCTTCGGTCACCGCATCCTGGACGTAGCCGTTGGCCTCTACTTGAGGATCGTCGATGATCTCGAGAGTGTCGAGCGCCGGCGTCCACTGACCGGAGAAGTCAGCGAAGAGCTCCCGCACTTCTTCCAGGGTGCGGCTCGCCACCACCTCCTCGACGACATTCCGAGCCGGGGCAGCGTTGGCCATCAGCGTCTCATAGGTGGCGAATCGCTCGTCTTCGATCAGTTCCGGACGCTCGATGACCTGGCAGAACTCCTGCCAATATTGGAGAGGCTGGAGGCAGGTGATGTTGATGGTGTAGCCGTCGGCGGTCACGTAGTTGCCGAGGAGCGGCTGAGTGAGCCCGCTGAGATCCACCGGCCGCCACGGCGTGTTGTTGACGTGCGACATCGCCACACCGGCGCCCATAGCCCACAGTCCGGTGCCCAGCAGCGACACCTCCAGCGCTACGGCCTCTCCGGTCCGCTCCCGATGGAACAACGCGGTGGCAATCCCTCCGGCGATTGTCATCGCCCCAATCGAGTCGCCGAAGGCCGGACCCGGCTGAGAGGGCATGCGCTCATCGTCGGTATACCAAGTGCCCATGGCCGCCCCCGACCGCACCCAGAACGAGGTCATGTCGTAGCCGCCCCGATTACCCTCCGGCCCCTCGGGACCCCACGCGGTGCCCGCGGCGTACACGATGTTCTCGTTATGGGGCCGCACCTCCTCCTCGGTGATGTGCAGCCGCTCACGCACATTCGGCGGCTTGTTGGTGAGAAAGACATCGGAAATGGCGATTAGCCGGTGCAGAATCGACATCCCCTCCTCGGTTTGGAGGTCGAGCCCGAGGCTCCGCTTTCCTCGGTTGGCGTGTTCCATGATGGCGTGGACCTGCCCCTTGAGGTCGAGGGCGCCACTCGACGCCAGGCCCCGAGCCGCATCGCCCCTCTGAGCGTGCTCGATCTTGATGACATCGGCGCCCCAGTCGGCCAATACCGCGGACGCCGCAGGCACAAAGGTGTGATCGCAGACATCCAGAATGCGGATGCCCTCCATTGGCTGAATCATGAGCTCCTCTTCCTCCCGCTCCACCGTCGAGGCGACGCTACCAATACGATCTCAGCGTGAGCGAGATTGAGTCTGCGTGGGGCCGGTACCCCGGCTATGCCATTGATCTGATCCCGTGGTCGGGTCGGGGTCGGGCGACGTTCAATGGAGCCACCGTGGCCGAAAGCGACTCATGCCTGATTGTCGAGGAGTCGGACCACCAGGACCAGCTCTACTTCCCTATGGACGACGTGGCCTGGGAGCACTTCACCGAGACCGAGTTGCACACGGTGTGCCCGTTCAAAGGCGAGGCCGACTATTGGACGCTGGCCGTCGGCGGCGAAGCCGAGGAGAACGTGGTGTGGGCCTACCGCCGGCCCTTCCCAGAAGTCGCCGGCCTCGAGGGCCACGTGGCCTTCTACACCGATCGGGTCCAAGTCGAGCTTCTTGAAGAGGTGGCAGAGGATGGCGGCGACATCGTGGCCTACCGCTTTCCGGTTTGGGGCACTGCCGCCGATTTGGCGCGATTGATCGACGTGGTGCCCGATGGCGACCGGCGGTTCACCAGTCCGTCATTCCCCGACCCTCCCCTGGGCACCTTCATAGACCTCCCTGATGACCGGCGACCCCGCCAAGTGATTGAGGGCGGCCAGCTCTTGGGCCAGGCCATTATGGCGGCGTCCAAGACCGTCCCCAACCAGCGGGTGGTGTCGGCCTCGATGGTCTTCACCAGAGCGGCCCGGTTCGACTCTCCCTTGGCCGTCGAAGTGGACCTGCTGCGTAAGGGCCGGACCTACTCCACCGTGGAAACCCGTATCGTCCAGCACGACAAGTTGTGCTCGGTTGGCTTGGTCCTGCTCGACGGCGGTGCTGAGGACGTCTACCGGGTGACAGCTGAAATGCCCGAGGTTCCCGATCCGCTGGATTGCCCGCTGCGGGACTTCCAGGTGATCGGGCGCGACATCCGGGTGGTGGACGGTGCCTACAACTTCGACCCTGATGATGTGGGTCCTCCGGAGTTGTTTGTGTGGATGCGCTATCGGGACCGGCCCGAAGGTCCGGCGATGCAGGCCGCTCTGTTGGCCCAGGCCACCACGCACTACACCATCGGGGCGTCGATGCGGGCCCATCAGGGCATCACCGAGGCTTTGGCCCACGTCACCCTGTCAACTGGTCCTATGGCGGTCGACATCGCCTTCCACGACGAGGCCGACGTATCTGACTGGCATCTCTACGAGAATCCCGCCGTCTACGCCGGCCGGGGCCAAGTGCAGGGCCAAGGCCGAATTTTCGCCCAAGACGGACGCCTCGTCGCCTCCTACTCCTGTCATGCCATGGTGAGGTCATTCGACACCGATCCCAACCAGATCGGCGGTTTCACCTCAGCAATGTAGCTATCCACCTCATAGGGCGAACTGTTACCGACCTGCCAGCTCCCTCATTCGCCGAAAGACATCCACCCCCAACTGATTCCACACGTGGAGCAGATCGACAAGCACCCAGTTCTCACGTATCGACCACTGGCCCGTGGCCGGGTCGGTTTCCAGTCGCCAAAAATCGAGACTGCGCATGGTGATCTCCCGGTCTGAAGGAGCGATGCCAAGCCAGCCGTCGCCAGTCACCGTCATCGCCATCCCCGGCCAAGCGGTGACCCCGACATAGTTGTTGTCGCCGAAGAAATGGCTCACGCTGCTGAAGTCGACGCGGCGGTCGGGCATGGCGGCAAGAAACGGGATCTGGTGCCAGTTGCGGAAACCGTCCACCCCTCGTCCGGTCCCGATACCAGCGGGGCCATACCAACTGAACTTCGGATGCCACCAGTGCCCTAGGCGCATCACTTCCTCAGGCTCGGCGGGATGACGGCCCATGTCTGTCAGCATTCCAGTAACCCAATCCACGCTGGCCTGCGATACCGCGGCATCTCTCAAGCCGCGGTGAACCCCGTCTTGGGTGGCGGGGGCGGGGGCATGCCAATAGCGGCCGAGGCTCGGACCCATTGGCCACACACCAGCCTGCATCATCATCTCGGGGATATCCCAGAGAGCCTGCATCTCAACCACGCGCCCTTCGACCATGTGGAAGAACTCGTGGTAGCGCATTGCCGCCTGGTGCCCGGTTGGAGGAATGTCGAGAAAGGGTCCCTGCCAAGTACCGGTGTAATGGCCGCCGCACCCTACCCAGCTGTCCCCCTGGTCATCGTCTCCGGCCATCACGATGAAGTCGCGGCGTTCGACATCGGGTATCGCCGAGGCCAACTTGCTCAAAGCCTGGTCCCAGAAACCTTCGGGACCATCGAGATCCTCGAATGGAAATGCCAGATGCACCAGAGCCTCGGAGGCGAAAGCATCCCCCAGCACCGAGCGCACACCCGCTTCCGTCCAGTGGTACAGCGCATCTCGAAACGGAACGAGCGCAGCCTTGTTGTCATCGTGAGTGGTCATGCCATGCTCCTCAACCAGATGTAGGCGTCAAGCGGCTCGCCACAGTTTCTCCGAAGCCAACTCCGCTCCCTGGGCGAGCGCTTCGAGCTTGGCGAACGCAATCTCAGGATCGATCCCCTCAAATCCGGCAAACGACGAGAACCCGCAATCAGTGCCGGCCATCACCCTCTCTCGCCCCACGATCTCCGCGAACCGCTCGATGCGCTGAGCGATCAACTCCGGGTGTTCGACAAAGTGGGTCGTGGTGTCAACAACGCCGGGAACCAGCACCTTGTCTTCAGGAATGGTCGCCTCCGCAAAGGTTCTCCACTCGTGGGCATGCCTTGGGTTGGCCGACTCAAACAGCAGGGCTTCGGGTTTGGCCTTGAGCGCTATCGGCAGCACTTGAGACATCGGCGCATCGTGGGTGTGGGGACCCTCGTAATTGCCCCAGCAGATGTGGAGCCTCATCCTGCTGGGATCGATATTCCTCACCGCATGGTTCAACGCCTCAACATGGACGGTTGCCAGCCGCTCGTACTCGTCATCGGGCCTGCCCTTGAACATCATGTGCCGACCCAGCCCAAGGTCGGGCGAGTCGAGTTGCAGCAGGAAGCCGGCATTCACGATGGCCTCGTACTCGGCTCTCATGGCATCGGCAAGGGCATAGAGGTAGGCCTCGTGGTCTCCGTAGTAGGCGTCAGGTTGGAAGAGGGCGATTACCCCTGGAGAAGCGGCGTTGATGAAACCCTCGACCGGAGTGTGCTCCTCGGTGGCTGCTCGGAAGTTGGCGATGTCTGTCTGACAAGGCCCCATGTCCATCACCTCCACGGGGCCGACGCACTGGGGCCGGGTATAGGTCGGCGTGCCTCCGGTAGCGGCCTGGCGCTCGAGGAACGAGGGGAAGTCCTCCAGATCAGCAGGCGCCCGCCGGGGACTGTCGCCCTCAAATCCAGTGACGCGGTATCTGATGTAGGTGGCATAGCTGAGCTTGCTCATCTCGCCATCGCTCACTACGTCCACCCCAGCCGACACCTGTCGGGCCACAATTGCCTCCACCGCGGCTGCGACGACGGCATTGTGCTCGTCGACATCAATGGGCTCGCCTCTTTCGATCGCAAACACCCCTCGCGTAACGGCCTCGGACCGGGGCAAGCTGCCGACATGGGTTGTGAGAATGCGGTCGATGCTGGTCCTCATCGTGCACGGGTCCTTGCGGATACACCGACACCGGAGGCGGCACGGACTCTTGTGTTCATGTGCGGATCGCTAAATGGGTTCTGCGGTCGAAGAAGTGCAGCTTCTCGGTTGACACATTGACTCTGATGCGATCACCGACTCGGGTTCTTGTGGCGGCACTGAAGCGGGCCGTGCACCGACTGACGTCCTCGTCGCCCAGCTCATCGAGGGCATCGGGGTCTCCGCTGTCCACGCTGGGCGCGGCGATGGAGAAGTGAACCAAAGTCTCAGCGCCGAGTGCCTCCCTCACCGCAACCTCCGCGTCCAGGCGCTGATCGTTCGGGTGGTCGGAAGCAACGGCGGCATCCTCAAGATCCTCGGGGCGGATACCGACGACTACAGGCTGATCCAAGTAGTCCCGCAGCGCCGGGCGACTTGCCAGAATCTGCTCAGGGACTGCGAGAGACTGGTCGCCCAGCTGCAACTGATAGTGGCCGTCAACCTCCGACAAGGTCGCTTCGTAGAGGTTCATCGACGGGGAGCCGATGAAAGCGGCCACGAACACGTTGTCGGGATTGTCATAGAGAGCCTCTGGCGCCGCAGCCTGTTGGAGGATCCCGTCTTTGATGACTGCCACTCGATCACCCATGGTCATGGCCTCGACTTGGTCGTGGGTCACGTAGAAGGTGGTGACGCCCAGCTCCCGCTGAATCCCGGCAATGTCGGCTCGCATCTGAACCCTCAACTTGGCATCGAGGTTTGAAAGCGGCTCGTCCATGAGGAACAGCGCCGGACGGCGGACAATGGCCCGGCCCATCGCCACCCGCTGGCGCTGCCCGCCCGACAGCTGGGCCGGCTTCTTCTCGAGTTGCTCGGTGAGCTCCAGTATCTCGGCCGCCTGCCACACCTGCTCTTGGCGCTCCCTCCTGCTGATCTTGCGAAGCTTCAGGGGAAACCCGATGTTCTCCGCGACCGTCATCTGGGGGTAGAGCGCGTAGCTCTGGAACACCATCGCAATGTCCCGATCTTTGGGCTGGACATCGTTGAGCCAGCGGTCCCCCACGTACAGATCTCCCGAGCTGATGTCCTCCAAGCCCGCGATCATCCGCAGCGCGGTTGATTTGCCACAGCCCGACGGCCCAACCAGTACCAGGAACTCCCCCTCCTCCAGCGTCAGGCTCAGCTCGGTAATGGCTTGGAACCCGTTGGGATAGATCTTGGTGATCTTGTCAAGGGTGACGGTTGACATTTTCACTCCCCTCCGACAGAGCCCGGCGACTCTGGTCGGATCCATGCGAGTCCTTCTGCATCCCCGCTTCGAAATTCTTCGATACCCAAGAGCTGGCGCATCCGGGCTAGCGGGTCGAGCCCCTGCATGTTGAGCCAGTTCAGCAGGTCGAGGAACACCCAATTCTCGGCCAGTTTGTCGCCGTCGCGACGGTAGACGTCCACCACCCGCATGTCGGCTGGCATTCCTGAGCCGGGCAGACCCATAAACCCCCCATCGGCGGTGACGGTGAGGTTGGGCCAGCCGAAGAAGCAGGCGTAGTTCCCTTCGGCGAAACGGGCCACGTGACCGTTGAAGGTCTTCGCTGAGAGGTTCACCCGGAACGGGTGCTGATGCTGTTGCTGGTAACGGTCAATGGTGTAGGCCGCGCCGATGCCCTCCGATCCCGACCAGATCATGTCCTCGTGCCAGCATTCGGCCAGCACCGATCGGGGCATGATGTTCTCGCCTCTGGCGTTGCCCACTTCGTTTGCCCAGATGAGGTCGTCGATCATCCGGTCAACCAGCGCCATGGTGGCCTTGCCCTCAGCTGGGTCTTGGGCATCGAACAGCAGCCCGTCGTGGGTGCGGGGGCCGGGATAGATGTGCGACGAGCCGGTCTGGGGCGGCAGTGGGTAGTGGCCAGCCTGCCGCATCACGCTGATGATGTCGGTGAAGAATGCGGTCTCAGCCATTTGCCCGTCCTCCACCCGGTGGAATTCGGCATAGCGGATGAAGCACATCTTCCTGGTTGGCGGAATATCCAACCAAGGCTGGTCGAACAGTCCAAGCAGGTGACCCATCTGACAGACCCAGGTATCTCCCACTTCCCCCCGGGTATTGGCACCGGCCAGGAAGACATCGGGTCGCCGCTGGATGGGTGCGAACGACTGGCGCAGCGGAATATGAAAGCGTTCGGCCACTTCTTCGGCACCCGCTATCTCATTGAACGGGTGCATACCCCGCCAGTGGTAGCCCTCGGCGGTGTGCGCGCGCAGCACCTCATCGATTTCCTTCTCGCCGGCGCCATCGAGAGCGTCGTAGTAGTCGAGCACCACGCGTTTGGCCTGCTGGAAGTTCTCCGACATCAGCCTTTCACGGCGCCCGCGCCGAGCCCTTTCACGAGATGTTTCTGGAACAAGATGATGACCACCACGATGGGCAGCGTGATCGACACCGAGGCCGCCGCGGCCTCGGTGATAGTGCGAGAGCTCTCGCCCCCGGTGAGCGACACGATCGCCACGGGCAAAGTCCATTCTGTTGGGGCCAGCACCCGTACAAACAAGTATTCGTTGTAGGCCAAGAGCATGGTGAACAGGCCAGTGGCGATGATCGCCGGCCACATCATCGGGATGATCACTCTGCGAAACGCCTGGAGCCGGGTGGCCCCGTCCATCATCGCCGCTTCCCCGATCTCCTTCGGTACCTCCATGAAAAAGCTGCGGAACATCCAAATGGTGAACGGCTGGTTGACCGCAACCAGGGCTAACACGATGGCGAGGCGAGTATCGAGTATCTGGAGGGTGTCGATCCCGGGGAAGTCAATGAAGGGAAAGTCCCATGAACCGACGCCGCTGCTGGCCAGCCAGTCGTCGATCTCTTTGGCGCCGAAGAAGTACGGAAGGACGAACGCAGTGCGAGGCAGGGCGCGAAATCCTAGGGCCACGATCAGAATCACTGCTCCCGAGATACCGGTGTACCGAGCCAACCCATAGCCGGCCAGTAGCCCGATAGACAGGGAGATGAGCATGGTGAGCACGGTGACCACGATGCTGTTGATCAAGAAGTCGTATTCGTCGTTAACTTCCCAGATCCTCGGAAATCGCCAGAGGGCGACAAAAATCACGCCCACCGCCGCGGTGAACCAGGGCCAACTGTGCCGGACGCGTTTGCCGATTTGGCCGAGGATGAGGCAGATCACTGCAACCGCCAATATGTAGACCAAGACGCTCCACATGTTGATGTCGTCTTCGTCCAGCCAAAATGCCCGGTAGGCGTTGGCGGTGGTTTCGTAGCCCCAAAGCACGGGCTTTTTGGCGGCTACGTCGCGGGTGAACTTGATGGAGGTCTGGAAGGTCCACAAGAACGGGAGGACGCTCCACGCCACCAGCACCAACATCGTGGCGTGGAGGCCGACTCGGGAGAGGCGCGTTGACCGGCGCATACCGATCAGGTCCTCTCCTCAATCTGGTCCTTATAGCTGCGCCACAAGAACGGGATGAGAACCACGAAGATGCCGATCACATTCAACACCGCGATGGCATTGCCTTTCCCCAGCCTCCCGATGTCGTAGGCCGTAGCCACGCGCACGTTGTAGACCGACAGGGTGTGGGCATCGGTAAAGCGGTTCCCGGTCCAGACAAACACCTGGTCGTACACCCGGTAGGCGTCCATGATGGTGATCAGCCCCACGAACAAGATAAGCACTCTCAAGTGGGGCAAGATCACATGCCACAAATTCCGCAGAAAGTTGGCCCCATCAATGGCAGCGGCTTCCACCCGCTCCTCGGGGAGCGTCTGGAGCCCGGCAAAGAAGGTGATCATGGCGAACGGCATGACGTACCAGATCGACTGGATGATGATCAGCCACTTCACATTGCTGGCGTCAACCGCGAAGGGATCGTCGGTGATCACCTCCCAAAGCCAGGCAATCAAACCGCCTCGTTCGAACAAATCCTTGTAGACGAGCGATCCCACCACAGGGGTAACGATGAACGGGAGGAGAAGGGCCGCCATATACAAGCTGCGGCCCCGGCCGACCCGGTCGAGAAGCAAAGCGACGCCCAAGCCCATCACCATTGTGACCGGCACCACGATGGCCACAAACACCATCGTGAACCGGAAGGCGGCCCAGAACTCCGGATCGGTCAACACATCCGTGTAGTTGTCGAATCCGATCCACTGGGGGTTGTTCAGGTCGCGTAAGAGCAGCTTCTGGAAGCCCAGCCACACTGTCGTGATGAGCGGAAAGACCATCAGGGCCAGCATCACGATCACGCTGGGTACCGTGAATCCCCAGAAGGTGCGTCTATTCATTTTCCCCCTGTTTTCTGCCGTTGGTACGGCGAATTATCCCCCATCCCCGTACGGGGCGGCGCCTCATGGACGCCGCCCCGCAGGAGGGGGAATTGATGTTGCCCGTTAGAGCAAAACTGTCAGGCCTAGAGCAGACCCTGCTCTGCGGCTTCGGCGAGGTAAGCCTCCTCAGCAGCCGCCAATGCCTCTTCGACAGAAGCGCCGTCGAGGATGGTGACCAGAGCCTCACCCAGCTTGGCTCGGGCGATGCCCGCAGCCGGGTGGGTGAGATCGGCACCTCGGCCATTCACAAGGCTGGCCTCGGCGGCGGCCGCGTCGCGCGGGCCTTCGGGGTGGCTCACACCTGTGCGGGTAACCAGTCCGAACTGAGCAGCAGCTTCCTGGCTCTCCAGGTCGGTGGCGGCCAGCATGGCCAGGAAAATCGCCTCGACCCTGTCCTCAGGAGTATTGGCGGGGATCATCCAACCGTCGATGTAGGCCGGAGCGGCCAGAGTGCTGCCGCCGGTGCCGAGAGCGGGGGCGAACTGGATCTCGCCGACCACTGTTGAGGCCTCGGGATCGTCCATGGCACCAGCTCGGGAAGCCCAGGTATGGCCCAGGATGGCCTCGCCAGTCTGGAACGCAGCCTGTACGTCATCGGTGCTGTAGGAGCCGGCTGCATCTGGCGCGCACTCTTGCCACATGCGCTGCAAGAGGGTTGCCGCCTCGATGCCCTCGGGGCTGTTGAAGTTCGGCTGGCCGGTCACGGGATCGATTGAGGTCTGGCCCAGTGATCCGAGAACGCTGTCGAACTCGATCTGCCAGGCCCAGCCCGCAGACAGCATGTACAAGAAGCCGATGTCGTATCCGGCGTCTTGGATGGCTGCGCAGGTCTGGAACGCCTCGTCGAATGTGGTCGGCACATCGAGGCCCAGCTCGGAGAGAGCCGGCTCGTTGTAGAACACGTGCATGGTGTTGGACACCATGGGAATGGCGTAGATGTTGCCGTCGAGCGACGCCATATTCCAGAAGGCCTCATCGATCTGGTCGAGGTTGTACTCGTCCCGGTACTTGTCCACCAGGTCGTTCAGCGGCCGGACGAATCCCTGGTTAGCCAGTTCGCTGATGAATGCGTTCGAACCCTGGTAGAGCTCGAAGCTCGGCGAGCCCGATGCCGCATCCTGAGTCATGGCGTTGCGGGCCTCAACCGAGTCGAGGAACTGATAGTTGAAGGAATAGTTGCCCTCTTCACAGTCGTCGAGCTCGTCGGCATACTGGGTGATGATTGGGAACTCCCAGCCCATGACGTCGATTTCGATGGAATCACTCGGGTCCGGAATGGCGCATTCGTCGGAGATGATCATCATCTCCGGCTCCGGGGCCTGCTCTTCAGGCTCGGGCTCATCCTCGGGTTCAGGGGCCGGTGCTTCTTCTTGCTCGGGCGCCTCTTCCTGCTCCGGCTCTGGTTCCGGGGCAGGTGCCTGCTCCTCAGTGCCGGTATCACCAGATGCCGTGCCCGTATCATCATCGTCGTCGTTGCCGCAGGCCGCGACAACGAGGGTGAAGGCAAGGAAGATGGCGAAGATCCGCCACCACCTGCGATGTTGTGTACTCATGGGTGTAACCCCTCCTTGGTTGTTGTTTTTCTACGTAGGTAGATCTTTGACGTGGTCACTTCGGCGGCCTTCCAAGCAGCGCTGTTGGCGCCAAATAGCCCGCGGCGTCGTGACTCCAGCCGCAGAGTTCGGCCGCGGTCACAATGTCTGGATCCCATTCGATGCCAGCCCTCTGGTCGGTGGCACAGACCACAAGGGCGAGAGCTTGGGAGGTTCCGCAGTTCTTCAGATTTCGCCACACACCGGGGGGAATGGAAACCACCGAACCCTCTGCCGGTGAGGCGCTAATGGCGTCATCGCCGCGATTAACAGCAATCTCCCAATGGCCCTCGTCGATCAGCACTACCTGGCTGTGCCCATGGCGATGGATTCCGGTGGAGGCGCCGGGCGCGATGCGGAGCCACTCCACGGAGAAGCCATGGGGGGTGGCGATGGGTGCCCTATGGTGCCGATCCTCGGTCAAGCCGTAGCCGATTACCGGCGCCAGAGCAGTGTCGTGACCCGACAGCACGCTTGACAACAACGCGCTAGCTGACCATTGGAGGTCTTCCTTCGCCACAGTTCGGGCCGCGAGCTCGTCATCGGAGTAGTCATCCACACCGCTGAGCAGTTCGGGATCCAGAGGGAGTATGACGTCCTCTGGAGGCTCCCCGTTGCTGGCATCGAGCAGCGAGTAGTCGGCCTTCAAATACAGGCCGGTCTGAGCCGCATCGCGAAGCACGTCGGGTGCCCAAATGATGCCGCCCGTGTCGTCACCGCCTAGCACGGTGAAGAGCCAGCCGTCGTCGGGGCCGATGTTCTCAAATCCTCGGAATACCCAATTCGGAGCGGAGAACACGGTGCCGGGTGAGATCTCCAATTGCTGCTCAGCGTGTTCGCCGATGTTCACCCGCCATTGGCCTCTAGTGCAGATCAGGACCTCAGCGGTGAAATGCAGGTGCTGGTTGTTGACCACCCCGTGGCCCATGCTGGCCGCGCCGATTTGGAAGCCGTGTGGCTCAGTGAGATTGACCGTCTGGTCGGTGTTTTGCGAAACCCCCGGCCCGATGAACGAGTAGCTGGCTTTACCCGCTGATCGGGGAAGCCGCACATCCACGAATGCCTCGGTGTCGGCCATGAAATCAGCCGGTTGGATCACCCGACGGGCGAAGTCTTGCGGCTCGATCACCGCCTCGGAGGTGCGATGGTCGCTCATGCCACCCCCAGGGGCCGACCACCGTCGACGCTGATGATCGCGCCGGTAGTAAATGGCAGATCGCTGACCACCGCGCTCACCGCACGAGCCACATCTTCGACAGTGGCCAGGCGATCCAGGGGTGTGGCCACACGCTGGGCATCAATGAATTCTGGGGGCATCTTGTCGGCGTACTCCCCCAGAACCCACCCGGGGGACACCGACACCACGCGCACCGAAGGGGCCAATGCCCGCGCCAGCGATCGGGTCATGCTGTCGAGCGCCGCTTTGGATGCGCAGTAGGCGACGTTTGACCCCTGACCGGTGACGGCGGCCACCGATGAGATGTTGACCACGACCGCTCCGTCGGCCTTGTCCAGCAGAGGACGCAGGGCCCGGATGGCGGCGAATGAACCGCGCCAGTTGGTCGCGAAGATCTCGTCGATTGTCGAGTCGTCCAGCGCGTCGAGGTCGTCGTGGGGCACTGGTCGAGTCACGCCGGCGCAGTTGACGAGCACGTCCAGCGAGCCCGGCGATTCCGCCAGCGTGTGGGCAAGACTGACGAGCGACTCCGGTTCGAGCACCGCGATCCTCTTTGCTTGATGGCCGTGGCCGGGTAGTTGGGCCACCAGAGATTCAGCCCGCTCGGCAGAGCGGTGGTATCCAGCCACCACGGAGAAGCCGTCGGCGGCCAGGCGATGAGCAATGGCTGATCCGATTCCGCCGCTTGCCCCGGTGACGACCGCCGTCTTCATGCTCGGACTCCCCCGTACCGCTTGACGCGGATATCGGCTTGAGCCTGGTGTCCGGCGAAATTCTCAATGGCGCACAGCCGGCTACAGTATTCCCCAATCAGAGCGCTGGAACTCGGCTCAGTGACTCGCTGGTAGGTCACTGTCTTGATGAACTTCCCCACCCAGAGGCCACCGGTGTAGCGGGCTGCGCCCTGGGTGGGAAGGGTGTGGTTCGTCCCGATCACCTTGTCGCCGTAGGACACGTTCGTCATCGGGCCCAGGAACAGGGCGCCGTAGTTGGTCAAACGCTCCAAGAAGTAGTCGTCATCCGAGGTCATGACCTGGACATGCTCGAAGGCCAGCTCATTGGCCATCTCCAGCATCTCTTCCTTGTCTTTACAGACCACCACTCGGCCGTAGTCAGCCCAAGCCGTCGAAGCAACATCCGCGGTGGGAAGGGTCTTCAGCTGGCGCTCGACCTCTTCAATGGTGTCCAAACCGAGTTGGCGGGATGTGGTGAGCAACACCGCGGGCGAGGTTGGACCGTGTTCGGCTTGCCCAAGCAGGTCGGTGGCGCAGATCTCTCCGTCCACCGTGTCGTCGGCCAGCAAGAGAGTCTCGGTGGGTCCGGCCGGAAGGTCGATGCCGACTCGTCCGTAGAGTTGGCGCTTGGCTTCGGCCACGTAGGCATTCCCTGGTCCGACCAGCACGTCGACGGGATCGACGAACTCGGTTCCCAGTGCCAGTGAGGCCACTGCTTGAACCCCGCCCAGCAGATATATCTCATCTGCTCCGGCAAAATGCATGGCCGCCACCGTCTCAGCGGGCACCGTCCCCCCGATTGGAGGAGTACAGGCCGCCACACGCGACACGCCGGCCACCTTGGCAGTGAGCACGCTCATGTGGGCCGAGGCCACCATTGGGTAGCGTCCGCCCGGGACGTATGCCCCCACAGACTCGACTGGGATGTTCTTGTGCCCCAGGACAACCCCGGGCATGGTCTCAACCTCGGTGTCGCTGATGGATTCAAGCTGGGCTTGGGCGAAGTTCCGAATCTGGGACTGGGCGAATTTGATGTCTTCTGCCGTGCTGTCATCGACTCCGGAGACGATCCTGTCGATTTCCCCTGGGCTCAGTCGGAACTGCTCTGGGGTCCAATCGTCGAATTGGCTCGACATCTCCCGTACCGCGGCTTCGCCCCGGGCCTCAATCTCAGCGATCAAGGAACGGACCCGCTCAGAAAGCTCTGGGTCGGAGCCGTGAGAGGTTTTGGCCGCCGCGGCTTTGAGGATCTCAGACACTGGACTTCCTCGTTGTCTTGCCAACACGGATAGATCCGGGAACGACGATTGAAGCCGGCTTTTCCTGCGGGCCGGCACCAGGGGCCATCAACACATCAATGGCCCGAGCCACGAGTACGTCGGTGGTCTGCACCAGCGTGGTCAGGTCGTATCCGGCCCAACTTGCTTGAGGGAGCCCGTCGAACCCGGTGAGCAACAGGTCACCGGGTACAGAGATGCCCGCATTGGCCAGCCCGTCAAGAACGCCAAAGGCCACTTCATCGCTGCCCACCATCACTGCATCGGGCAATCGGTCTCTCAGCGCCAACTGGGCGGCGGCCTTGTATCCGGCATCGTAGGTATAGGCACCTGCTTCGATATAGGGACAAGCAACCCCATGCTCAGCCAGGGTCTGCACAGCTCCTCGGTACCGCACCTGGTCGGTCGAAGCCGATGACACGCCACCGATGTACGCCGCAGTATCTATTCCCAGCTTGACAAGATGCTCGGCCAGCTCTGACATCCCCGCCTCGTTGTCAACCGACACTGAGGGCACCACGCCTTCTGCGGCCGGCTGGTTGAAAGCAACCGAAGGCCGTTCCGAGGAGCGCATCCCCACCATTTGGGCCTGGCCAATAGTGGCTGATGCCAGTACGACACCGTCAAGGCGGTACTGCGCAACTGAGGCCAACGCCCCATCGACATCTCTCGGTGTTCCGAAGCTGAACACCAGCAATTGGTATGAGCGTTCGGCCAACTGGCGGGAGAACTCGGCCAGAACGCTCTGCCAATACTCACCGTAGGCAGGCACCACAGCACCCACGATGTTGGTCCTTTGCGACTTGAGGCTCCTGGCAATGGCGTTGGGCACGTAGCCCAGCCGTTCTGCGGCTGCCCGAACTCTCTCTCGTGTGGCCGGTGAAACCTTGTCAGGCGATGAGAACACCCGGGCGACCGTTGTCTGCGAAACACCGCTTTCGGCCGCCACATCAACCGAGGTAACCCGATGGTTGGCCTGCGATTGGGTCCGCGTTAGAGAAGAGGATGCCGCCCCGGCTTTGCCCCCCACGGATGCGACACTATGAATACGTAGTCATTCTGTCAAACCGCGCACGCCACCAGCTTCATCTGCCTCCGCTCAGCCAGAGTGCAACAGGATCTGCTTCCAGATGGAGGTCTCGTCGAACAGCACGTACTCGCGCCGCAGTCCCCACGGACCGAATTCGGCATGGCTCAATCCCATGACGTGAACAGGCGCTCCTGTCGGCCTTCCGAACATCCCCCACCCAGCGTGCCTGCCGTCGAGCGACCAGCGCAATGCGGCCCGCGGCGACATACCGGAATCGCTGCGCCCGATGACGTGGTGGATGCGGAATTCCGCATCGGGGAATGCGCTCCGCAGAGCGAGCCAGAAAGCGTCGGCATCGCTCCAGCCGTGCCCAGTCTGGCCGCCGGGCAATTCCAGGTGCGCGGCCCGGTCATACACCTTTGGTATCACCGCCAGATTGCCGTCGATCACTTGACTTATGGCCTCGGAATACTGGATGCCTACCTCGTGATCATTCCCAGTCCCCTGGTAGATGGCATCGACGTCAACCGCCGGATTGAACGGCTTATTGGCTTTTCCAAAACCGCCTTCTTCGATGATCCGGTCTGACGCATAGCGCTTGGGGTCCATCCCGAGCTGGCGGACTACCGCCCCCTGATCTCTTATGAGCCACTCGTCGTAGACCTGATTTTCCCGACAAGCGCAGTCGGCGATTATTCGGTATCTCAAGCTGATTCCGCTCGCCTTTCCATACACGCCATCGCCTAGATGGGTCGCAGTAGACAAGATGCGATGTGACGACAAGAAACCGCTTTCCTCGTCTCCGCTCCAGATCACGTCCTCCCCGAGGAGCTGGCGATCCGGAAACTCAGCCAGCGTGGCAATGGTGGCCTTGACTACCCCCTCGTTGCCGACGACTACTCCGTCGGGTGATCGCACCGCGATCTTCGGTGCGTAGTAGCGATACAGCGAGTCGACGCCGCGCTCTTCCCAGATTTCCTTGGTGATCCCGAGGATGTAATCGGGCAGGTCGCTGAACTTCGGATCAAATCCCTTCACACGTGCTCCGGCGCTTGCTGGCAGGTCGGACCGGAGGTTATGAATACGTGGTCAATTTGTCAACGTCGGAGAACGCTATGACAACCATTGAGGCGGTAAGCCATGCACCCGCGACTTTGGGAGAGTGCCCGGTGTGGAGTGTCCGCCAACAGGTGCTTTATTGGGCCGATATCGACGGTCGGGCCATCCATCGCCTGGACCCATCCACCGAGGCGACCGAGTCAAGACCGATCGCAGGCCGACCCGGGTCATTCGTGCTTACCAACGACCCCAACCGGCTGCTCGTGGCCTGCGAGCACGAGTTGGTGGTCCTCGATTGGGACACGGGCGCAGTGGCAAGTTGGCTCCAGATCAAGGAGGAGGGAACCGGCAATCGACTTAACGATGGCCGTTGCGATCCCATGGGCCGATACGTAGTGGGCTCGATGTACGCCGACACGAACGCCGGGAGATCCACTGGCTCCCTCTATCGGATTGAAAGCGGCAGAGAGTTGGTCTGTCTCCGTACGGGCATCGGGGTCACCAACGGATTGGCCTTCGATACCGACCGCCGGCGCATGTACTTTGCCGATACTCCTACGGATTGCGTCCTAGTGTTCGAGTACGACCTAGACACTGGCCACATTTCCAATGAGCGGGTCTTTCTGGACTATACGGACTTGCCCGGCAAGCCCGATGGCGGGTGCGTCGATGCCGACGGCTGCTATTGGTCCGCCTCCGTCTACGGGTGGGCTGTCATCCGGATCACCCCTGAAGGGGCCGTTGATCGCCGAATCGAGCTCCCGGTGCAGAAGCCGTCGATGCCCGCCTTTGGAGGCTCCGACCTCTCAACGCTGTTCGTCACCACTATCGGAATGGGGGGCACAACGCCTTCTGAGCCCGGTCGCGAAGGGTTCGAGCCCGGGGAGCTGCTGGCCTTGGACGTAGGAGTGCAGGGCCTGCCCGAACCGGTCTTTGATCTTGCTGCCAATGCGAATTCGAAGTGAGCGGTATCCAAGTGAAAGCTACTGGGTGACGAGATCTGGCTCGACGATGTCGACCAGCATCTCCATCGACCGGACCCATGCATCGGCATCGGTTCTCCACGGTGCAGACACCACATGCTCCACACCGGCCTCGACGTACCGATCTCGCTCTTCACGAATCTGGGCGGGATCCATTCCCTGGGGATCCCAGCCAGTGCGGTAGGAGAATGTGAAAACGGCGTCGGGGCGGCTATCGGCTAGCTGGGCCTGGATGTCGGACACGATCCTCTCCATTTCTTCGGGAGGTTTGCTCAATCCCTGGAAACCATCCCCCACCGCGGCAGCCCGGTCATACCCCGGCTGGCTGCTGCCGCCGACCCAGATGGGGATCGGGTGGGCCGGTTGGGGCAGCACCTTGATGTCGTCAAACTGGTAGTGATTCCCCTGGTAGGAGGCGGGGGACTCCGCCCACACCAAGCGCATGATCTCCAACGCCTCGTCCATGCGCTCCCCTCGGGTATGGAAGTCCTGCCCGAGGGCCGAGAACTCAGCCTCCGACCATCCCACCCCGGCACCAACGGTCAGGCGGCCGCCGCTCAGCTGGTCGAGGCTGGCCAGGCTGTTGGCCAAGTGCAGCGGATGGTATTGGGGAACCACCATCACGCTGGTGCCCAGTCCGATTCGCTCTGTAGCCGCCGCGGCCCATCCCAAGGTGAGCAAGGGATCGAACAAGTACGAAGCCGGATATCCCTGGTCGGCCGGATAGACGAGGTGGTCGCTCACCCACACATCGGCAAGGCCGATCTCTTCGGCCCGCATGGCGATCTGGGCGATTGCTTCCGGTGACGCCGCCCGACCGTACTGAGGCAGGTGGATTCCTAGTCGCAAAGGAGTTCCTCTCTCGTTCCGGCGGTCACTGGTTCCACTGGACTCGTGGCAGTTGCTTCTCTTTGTCGATGAAGGGCAGCAACTCCACGGTCGCCTCATGCAACTCGCCGTCATGGTCCTGCAACTGAACCCCTTTGCCCGTCCACTCGTCCCCGGGCAGTGGCCGGTCGAAACGCACGTAGCCGACTCCCTCGTCCCGCGTGGGCGACCACGTGCCGATGGTTATGTGCCCTGCCGGAGCGTTCTCGTAGTACACGGTCATATAGGTCTCTGGCGTGGCAGTGGGGCAAACCAGCCCAAGCAATAGCTGGCTGCGGTCGGCGGTCTCCAACGCGGTTCGGCCGATGAAATCTTCCTTGTCGAAGTTCACAAAGTGCCCGAGGCCGGCGCTGAACGGAGTCAGATCCGGCTCAATGTCACTGCCGTTGTCCAAGATGCCAGCCTCGATACGGCGAATCCCCATCGAAGACGACGTGCTGAACTCCATGCCGAACTGCTCACCGCTAGTGAATAAGTGGTCCCACAGAGCATCGTGGTCGGTGGGTTCTGGGCCGCTGTTGCAGTAGACCTCAATCCCCACTTCTCCGGTCCAACCGGTTCGAGACACCCACAGTGTCTGGCCGCCGATGACGAAGAACCCGGCCCGGAAATACTTGAAGTCGGCCGGCAGCCCGCCGCCGATCGCAGCATTCAGCACATCGAGCGACTTCGGCCCCTGGATTTGCAGCACCCGTGAGTCGGGATCGGACACCTCGGCATCAAGCCCGATGGCGGCGGCCTTGAGCCAGCTGATGAACTCGCCATTGGCCTTGACATACCAGTAGCGATCCGCCTCCAGCTTCATGACCACGCCGTCCATCACAATTCTGCCGTCCTCATAGCAGGCGAGGGCGTACCGACACCGTCCCACTCCAAGCGTCTCCGCTCGGCACACGAGCACCTGTTCCAGCACCTGAACGGCATCAGGGCCGACGATCTCAATGGGCTGCTCGGGAACGTCGTACAGCAGGACGCCATTGCGCAACTTCCAATAGTTGGGAATCGGATCCTCGTCGTGGGACGCCTTCAGCGGATAAAGGCGACCGCAGTACAAGCCGAAGATCGTTGACTCCGTGGCATACCGATCAGCAAACGGCGACTGATGCTGCCGAAAAGAACTGAACTCGACAGTGTCAAACGCCTCGATGTAGTAGTGCTTCTCCCCCGCCATAGGAGCCTCAACCTACAGCCATTACCATCCGTCAAGTGAACGTCCAGAGCGACCCTGGAAACAGCGTGTGACTTCCCGCCTGGAGCTGGTTCTTGGGGACATCACAGCCGAGAATGTCGATGCCATCGTGAATGCGGCCAACCACACGCTATTGGGAGGCGGCGGGGTGGATGGGGCGATTCATCGGGCGGCAGGGCCGGAGTTGGTTGAATATTGCCGGACTTTGGGCGGGTGCGAGACGGGGCAGGCAAAGATCACACCGGGGTTCAACCTTGCAGCCCGTTGGGTCATACACACGGTGGGGCCGGTGTGGCACGGCGGCGAGCACGGTGAACCGGAACTGCTCGCCTCCTGCTATCGGGAATCGCTGGCCCGGGCTGACGAGGTTGGGGCGGAGACGGTTGCCTTTCCAGCCATATCTACTGGCGTATTCGGGTATCCGATTGACGCGGCGGCCGCCATCGCGGTGGAGACTCTCCGCACCACTCCTACCCAGGTAAACGAGGTTCGGCTCGTCGCCTTCAACCAGGAGACCGTGGACGCCTACCGAAGCGTTCTCGATTTCAGCACCGGCGCTGATCCCTAAGACCCGCCCTCAGTCAAGCTTTGCGTTGGCTGTAGTCGCTAAAGGGCCCGTCGCGTTGGGCGACTGCTGCTGGGACGCCCTCGGTCATGGCCGTGTCGATGAATGCCAGGGCTTCGGGGGTATTGCGCATCGCCCCGTCGAGGATCGATCCGAGCACCTGGGAATTGCGCAGCCCCATTCCCTCGTAGGCCTGATTGACGACCAACTTCATGGCGGCCAGCTGCGACGACGGGATGCTCGATAGCTGTTCGGCCAACTCCTCCACTGCCTCATCGAGTTGATCAGCCGGAACTGCCTGATTGATGAGTTCCACCCGAGCTGCTTCGGCTCCAGAGAGCGGCTTACCGGTCAGTGCGTACTCCTTCGCCTTGGCCAGCCCCAGCCGGTACACCCACATTGCGGTCAGGTAGCAGCCCCACATGCGGGAATACGGCGTTCCGATCTGCGCATCTTCAGCCGCGATAACCAGGTCAGCCGAGAGGGCCATGTCGGAACCGCCGCCCACACACCACCCGTGCACTTGGGCAATGGTCGGTTTCGGACTCGACCAGAGGCCCATGAAATTGGGAACGGGTGCATCCCATCGATTGGTGACCCCGATGGCATCTCGCCCTGGATCCCAGGTCCGGCCCTCGCCTCGCACTGCGGCAAGGTCGCCGTCGGCGCCGAAATCGAACCCGGCACAAAATGCCCGCCCAGCCCCACGCAGCACAATCACCTTCACCTCCGGATCGCGGTTGGCCTCGGCGACGTAATGGTCGAGTTGCGTCCACATTGGCCTGACGATGGCATTGAGATAGTCAGGCCGATTCAAGGTGATCGTCGCAATAGACCCAGACGTGCCGTACAAGATGTAGTTGTCGCTCATGGGCCACCAATCTAACGGTGCCGATAGGCGGGCAAATCAGACGCAAGAGCTCTGGCCGGAATGCTCACACGCCAGCTCCCAGTCAACGGGGTTCCGTATCGCGGCTTTGTGAGCTCAGGGCAGGTGGCGGTCCCATTCGAAGGGGACGACTGTGTGAAACGGCGCGGCCAACAGGGGTTTCACCGAGCCATCTGCCCATCGATCCTCCAAAGCTGGCTGGATCCGGTGGGCGACATCGATTGGATCACCGTCGATAAAGCAAAGGCTGACTTGTTTCACACCCTCGTCGCTCGAGGTGAGGGATCCGAACCAGGTCCGGCTCTCGATCTCGTTTGTATCCGCTGCTGCCCACCACACGCCGGCGATTCCGTCAATCTCGACCAGATGGTCCGGCGCGGCGGCTCCAAGCTCGATAAGCAGATACAGCCCGCGTGCTGGACGCCAAGGAAGGACATCGGCACCAGCTACCGCCCTCGGTGCTGCCGTCTTGCCCCGCAACTGATAGAGGTCCCCTTCCACCGCAGGTAGTCGGTGCTGCATCCGCTCGGCCTTGAACAACTCCTCTCCCAGCTCATAGAACGCGTCCATAGGGCCTTGGTCGGCAAACAGGTACACCATGGCGTGATCGGTGACCTCGTATCGGGAGTCAGCCGCGGCTCGGGCCGATCGGCACTCCGGTGTGGACACGAACCGCATCGATCCGCGGAGACCATGCAACCGATGCTGCTCGGGCCGATGATCGAGAGTGTGCCACTCCAAGTACTCCGCATCGCGGCCATCGGGATGGCGGGCCGACAGCGACACGAACATCGCAGTCGCATCGCCGTCCCCCATGGCCAGAACACCGGGTAGCTGATCCGACGGCGTCCCATGAAGCTCAGCGGCCATACGCCGTCCGGTTACTCAGGCCACTCGATGTTGTAGTCGTCGAACCAGAACCGGGCCTCGCGAATGGCGTTCGGCTCGGTCCGCAAGTCGAGGTCCTGGTTGAGCTGCTCGGGGGTCGGCCCGATCTGGCTGGCGATGTTTGACAGCCCGTCGATGTCGAGGTCGTAGCACCGCACGGCGTTGAGCCCGAGCAGAAGGCGGGTTTCCTCCACGGGAATCTGCTGGAAGTCGGTCTCTAGGCGCTCGACTGTGTTGGGCCAGCTTCCCTCGGGGTGGGGGTAGTCGGTGCCCCACATCAGAGCGTCGACACCATTCATGTAGCGACGCCGCAACTCGACTTTGCTCATGGTGGAGGCGCCGATGAACACGTTGGTGCCGATGTACTCCGACGGCAGACGCTGAATGAGGCCCTTCGTCTGCGAGCTCATCTTCTTCACCTTCCAATTGCGCCCGCCGAACATGGCGTCGGCCTTGAACAGCAGGTCGCCCAGCCACCATGAACCGCACTCCACCGGCACATAGCGAAGGCCTGGATGGCGATCAAAGGCCCCGGAGAAGAGGAGCTGCCACAGGGGCCGATGGGTCCAGAACGCCACCTCGAGCATGTACTGGGCCATGTTCTCGTTGTACGACGGCCTATCGGCCTCGCCCGAGTGAGTGTGTACAACCAGTCCAGCCTCGGCACAGGCCGCCCATATCGGGTCGTAGCTCTCGTGGCCGTATGACGGATGCTCATGCCACATGGTCGGGATCATGATGCCCTTCACGCCGGGCTTGCCGGCCAGCGCCTCAATCTCCTTCACCGACTCTTCGACACCGTGAGTGATCGGCACCAAAGCCACCCCGCCGCGGCGAGGCGGGTTGGTGGCGCAGAACTCCTCGAGCCAGCGGTTGTGGGCCCGGGCACCGGCCCAGGCCTGGCGGGAGTCGGTGATCTGCCCAGCTGACAGACCAGCCCCGAACGGCGGAGCCTCCATTCCGGTGACGGCGTCGCCGTCGGCGAAGATGATCTCGCCGGCCACGCCATCGGCATCGAGAGTCTTGTCGCGGATTTCCGGGTCGTAGGCCCCCTTCAACCCGATCTCGTTCTCGCTCTCCCACTGTTCGACGTATTCGCCGTTGATCTCTTCGACCATGGCCCGATGCTGGTGGCGGGTGACCAACCATTCGTCGAACTCAGGATGCAGCGATGACTCCAAATACTCGCGGTAGTCCTCGACGAACAACCCGGCGTGAGTATCGGACGAGACGATTATGTATGGGGCGTTGCTTTGGTCAACACCGGCGACAGGGCTGGGCATTGGTCAGCTCCCTCTCGAATATTGGGCGAGTACAACAGCTAGATCGCTGATCACACTGTACTGTCACACCGGCAACAGATCGCCAATGGCGCTCTCAAGGAGGACGTATGACTCAGATCCTTGCCCAGTACTGCATCAACGTGGAAGACATGGACCGGGCTCTGGAGTTTTGGGTGGATGTGTGCGAGCTCGAACTCCAGCACCGCCTCGAGATTCCCGGTGCGCTGGAGGCAGTGATCCAGTCGCCCCACGGCGGATCACGCCTCCAGCTGGCGCAGCACCTCGACAATGAGGGCCCTATCGATATGGGCACCGCCATGTGGAAGATCTACATCAACACGTCGGACTGCCATCGGCTTTACCAGCGGGCCATGGACGCCGGCTGTGAGTCGGTAATGGAGCCCACCCATCTCGATCGATGGCCGGTGATCATGGCCTACGTGAAGGACTTCGACGGCTATCTCATCGAGTTCGTCGAGCACAAAGAAGGCACCCGCCCCGGCATCCCCGACCCCAAGAAGGTATGAGCAACTCCACTAGTTCGGGAATGCTGCCCTGACCCCGCTCGATATATTCATAATCATCTGCTTCTCGGCCGCGGGGGCCATTTCCCAGGGCTGTCTGGGCATAGGGTTGGCCCTCGTGGCTGGGCCAGCTCTGGTGGCCATCGACCCGAGCTTTGCCCCTGGGCCGCTTATCGTCGTCGGCCAAATTGTCGGCATTCGCAATGTCATTGTCGAACGCAGCCACACCGACCGCAGGGCCGTCCGACGATGTGCATACGGACTGCCATTCGGCTTGGCTGCTGGGTTGGTAGTGCTCTCCATGGTTAGTGACGAGGTCATCGCGCTCCTGGTCGGAAGCCTTGCCGCCGCCGGCGCCCTATCTCTTCTCTGCGGATTTCGGATTGCCCGGACGCCAAGGGTGGAGGTTGCCACCGGAATGGGAGTTGGATTCTCAAGCATGACCGCGGCCTTGCCGGGCCCCGCATTCGTGCTCACCTTCAGCGACATGAAGCCGGCGACACTGCGAGGCACAGTTGGCACCGTATTCCTGATGGTGGCGGTTGCCGCCTTGATCGGGCTCCTCGCCACCGGCGAGTTCGGCCTGTACGAGATCGAACTCATCGGCTGGCTCATCCCCGGCATCATTCTGGGGCTGTTCTTGGCCCGCTTTGTACGTCCATTGCTCGATCGAGCCTGGTTCCGCCCCGCTGTGCTCCTCGTCGCCCTCGCGGGCGGCATCGCCCTCATCCTCCGCCAGATGGTGTGAGTACGGCCTTCACCGCTTGCACCAGGGCATCATGCCCCGCTTGCAGGAGTGATAAGCAGAGACAGCCACCAAGGAGAGACTCCATGACTGAGACGTACCGCGATCCGAGCGCAGCCATCGACGAGCGAGTAGCCGACCTCCTTGGGCGCATGACACTGGAGGAGAAGATGGCCCAGCTCGGAGCGATTTGGCTCACTGCGCTGGTTCAAAACGAGACCTTCGACGCCGACCATGCAGCCGAGATGCTGGCCGACGGCATCGGCCAAGTCACCCGTATCGGCGCAAGCACCGGCCTTTTGGCCAACGAATCGGCCCAGCTCGGCAACGACATCCAGAGAGTGCTGGTGGAACGCACCCGACTGGGGATCCCCACGGTGATCCACGAGGAGGGCGTCGGCGGCTTCCTCCACCGCGGCGCCACCACGTTCCCCCAAGGGCTGGGCCTAGCCGCCACCTGGAATGTCAATCTCATGGCCGAGGTGGCCGAGGTGATCCGCATCCAGATGACCGCCGTTGGCGCCCGCCACAACCTCTCCCCCGTACTGGACGTGGCCCGGGATCCCCGATGGGGCCGAGTGGAGGAGACCTACGGAGAATCTCCCGAGCTGTGCGCGCGAATGGGAGTGGCCTATGTGCGAGGGCTCCAGACCGACAATTTGGCCAACGGCGTTGTGTGTACCGGCAAGCACTTCCTCGGCTACGGATACTCCCTCGGGGGTCGGAATCAAGCGCCTGTCCACCTCGGCGATCGAGAGCTACGCGAGGTGTACGCCGAGCCGTTCGCGGCCGCCATCCGCGAGGCTGGCCTGGCATCGATAATGAACAGCTACTCCTCGATCGATGGCGTGCCAGTAGCGGCCAGCCGGGCGCTGCTCACTGACCTATTGCGCGGCGAACTGGGCTTCGACGGCACGGTGGTGGCCGACTACTTCGCGGTCATGCAACTGCACTTCAACCACATGACCGCGGCAGATCCCACTGAGTCGGCCATCCAAGCTCTCAGCGCGGGCCTCGATATCGAGCTCCCCGCCCTCGACTGCTACAAGCACCTTCCAACCGCAGTCCAAGAAGGCCGAATCGACGAGTCAATCATCGACGAGTCGTGTGCACGGGTGCTGGCCCAAAAGTTTCGGCTCGGGCTGTTTGAGAACCCCTATGTGGACGCCGAATCTGCACCCAACGTCTTCGACACCCCCGACCAGAGGGCGTTGGCCCGGCGGGCTGCCGCTGAAGGGGTGATCCTGGTGGAAAACGATGGAGTGCTGCCTCTCGACCCCTCGATCTCACAAGTGGCGGTCATCGGCCCCCACGCCGACGATCCTCGGCTTCTCCAGGGCGACTACCACTATCCCGCCCATCTGGAGATCATCTACCAGAACCGCAGTGCAGAAATGCTGGAGGCCATGGAGGCTCTCGGCATGGAGCAAGGGCTCGACCAGCTGCCCGAGGCCGGTGGCACGTTCTCCCCGGGACCGCACTTCACCCCCCATGTGACGCCGCTCCAAGGCTTGCGGGCCGCTCTATCCGGCACCGAGGTCGTTTACGTAGCAGGGTGTGCTGATACCGGCGACGACGTATCGGGAATCGGGGATGCCGTTGCCGCCGCGGCCTCAGCCGACGTCGCCATTGTGTGCGTTGGCGCCCGCTCGGGGCTGGTTGCCGACGCCACCGTCGGTGAGGCCCGCGACGCCACCCACCTGGGCCTTCCCGGAGTGCAGTCGCAACTCGTAGCCGAGGTCGCGGCCACCGGCACCCCAACCGTCGTCGTCGTGATCAGTGGACGGGTCCATACCCTCGCCGATGAGGCTGCGGCCGCCAATGCCCTGCTCTGGTCGATCCTTCCTGGCGAGGAAGGTGGCGCGGCCATTGCCGATGTGCTGGTTGGTGCCGTCAACCCTGCGGGACGTCTCCCGGTCTCTCTGCCCAAACACGTCGGTCAGGTTCCGCTGCACTATGACATGCGGCGACGGGGCGACCGGTCGGAGTTCTACGGCAGCTATGTCGATTGTGAATCCGACGCGTTCTATTGGTTCGGGCACGGCCTGTCGTACACCACGTTTGAATATGGCGAGCCCTCAGTGACACCCGGGTCGACAACTGAAGCCACCACGATTGCAGTGCCCATTTCCAACACCGGATCAAGCGACGGTGATGAGGTCGTGCAGCTCTATGCCACCGACGAGGTTGCATCGGTAGCTCGGCCGATCCGCGAGCTGATCGGATTCACCCGGATCTCCATCCCCGCCGGAGAGTCCCGCACCGTCACCTTCACCATCCACCCCAGCCGACTGGCCTTCCACGGCCTCGACATTGCTCTCGTTACCGAGCCCGGAACGTTCACCTTCCGAGTTGGGGGCTCACCATACGACTCTGCCATGCGCGTGATCCCGGTCGACCTCGCCGGCGAAACCGCCCCCTACGACCGGCGATCCATCATCGCCACCACGGTTAAGGTCGACTGAGGGAAGGTGTGCCCTAGCCTGGTGGCATGACCCTTCGCCGTGGCACCGACGTCCTTGCTGAAACCGTCGATGTGGCCGGACGGGATGTGCTGGATGTGGGCTGTGGTGACGGCGCACTGGTGCGGTGGCTGCACAGCCAGGGGGCACGCGCCATCGGAGCCGATTGCGGTGCCGAGATGCTCCGACAAGCTCTGGAGGCCGATCCCGAGCATCCCGACAGGTATGTCGACGCGCCGGGCCAGGCCCTCCCGTTCGACGACAACTCCTTCGATGTCGTTGTCTTCTCTAACTCCCTGCACCACATCCCAACCGATGACATGGCCCAGGCTCTCGAAGAGGCTGGCCGGGTGCTCCGGCCCGGAGGGACGCTTTATGTAGCGGAGCCAGAAGTTGAAGGACCCGAAGACTCGATGGGCTACCCGGTCATCGACGAGACCGCCGTTCGCACCGCGGCCCAGCAACGCCTGGACGAACTCGACCGAAACCAGTTCGACTCGCTGCGCCGGTTCACCTACACCTCGGAGGCCGTGTACCAGAGCTTCGATCAGTGGTGCGATCGGGTGGTGGGCATCGACCCCGACAGAGCCACCGCCCTAGAGCGCCACAAAGAAGACCTCAACCAGCGATTCCATAGCCTCGGGGAACGCCGCCCCAACGGTTGGGCCTTCCCCCATCGCAGCCTGGTGTCCGTCACCACCACCCGCTGAGGCGAAGGCGCTCACGGGAGCGGCTGGGCATCGAGCAGAACGAAGGCCAAGCGGGCCGGCTCAGTGCCTCGGTTCTCCCAATGGTGAGCCGTCCCGCGCTGGACCACCGTGTCGTACTTGTGCAGGGTCACCTCGCCCTCGTCCAACAGCAGGGTGACTTCACCGTCGAGAACCACCATGTAGTCGATCGTTCTAGTGGTGTGCATCCCGGGTCGGCTATCGCTATGGGTGACCGCGCCCTCTGCGGCGAGCCTCTCAGCCGTGGCAGCTGCTGCTTCAGGGTCGACCTCCAGGCTCGGAGGGAGTTCAACCAGCCAGAACATCGATCCCTGCGGAGGGGCTTCCAGGCGAGTCTCGCGCTGGGCAGTATCGGTGACCGTGCCAGAGTTGTCCGCCGGGGAACCCTCTGTGGTCCAAATCTGAATCCGCCGTTTGTAGTCGTGAACGTCGTTGAAGACGACCACCGATCGGCCATCCCCATCGTGCCCTGTAACCACCCGGCGGACCTGCTCTCCGTCTTCCATTGCATTCCTCTTTCTCAGGTTCTGCGAGACTCTTCTTCAACCGAACTCAGAGCGGCATGACCCGTCCGCCGCTGGCGTGGATGGTGGCCCCGAGCATGGCGTGGCTCGGTGCGGAGGCCGCATAGGCGATCACATCAGCTGCTTCATCGACTCGCAGGACCCGGCCCCATGGCAGCAAGCCGCGGTGCACGACATTCAACATATGCTCGTCCTGTTCAGGAGTCGGAGGATTCTCGCTGCCCATGCCGCCAGTCGAGATGCCGCCGAGAGCGACAACGTTCACCACGATGCCGTAGGGGGCCAATTCCGCGGCGGCTGACTTGGTCCAGGCAATCAAACCTCCCTTGGCGGCGTTGTACAGAGACACGGGGCTCATATCTGCTGGAGGCGGGTTGAAGGGTGCCGTCGAGGCCACGCTGACCACCCGGCCATAGTTGGCCTCCTTCATCGCCGGAATTACTGCCTGGGTACACAGCATCGGACCGAGCAAGTTGACGCCGATCACCCGGTTGAATTCCTCCACCTCAAATCCCTCGGTGCTGCTGGCCCCACCGATCGCCGCGTTGTTGACCAGCGCATCAATGCGACCGAACTCCCCCAGCACGGCATCAGCCATGGCCACGACATCATCGCGATTCGACACGTCGGTCCGCACCCAAATCGCCCGCTGGCCGGTCTCTCCCATGATGGCCTCAGCGCTCTGCTCCCCCCAGTCCTGGCGGACGTCAACCAACGCGATGTCATAGCCCCGTTGGGCGAGGGCCCGAGCCGTCGATCCCCCAACTCCCCAAGGCCGTGCCCCAGTAACAATGGCAACCCTGTTGTCGCTGCGAGCAGTCATCTCTTGTACTCCTTCGGGAGGGCTTGCAATCTAATCCTTGAGCCGAGACTCACGCATAAGGGCCGACAGTTCGAAATGCGAAGTAGCCATAGCCCTTGCGCTCAGGCCCCTCCAAGGCCGGAATTGCCTTCAGCGGAGTGGTGATTTCCTCGATGCTCGGACCGATCTCACCGGCGATCGACCGCAGTGCGGCCATGTCGAGCCCATAGACCCGGGCCGCGTTTTCCCCGACGATGGCCCGAACCTTGTCGTGGGGGGCGCCGGCCATGGCGTGGCGCAGCGATAGGTGGGTCATGGGGGTCTCTTCTGGATCATCGGAATAGCGCCAGGTGCCCTCGGGGTGTGGGTAGTCGCGGCCCCAGAAGATATTCGTCCACCACCAGTCCTCTACTGCGGCCTCTACCTCGAACGGGGCGATGAAGCTGGCCCCGACAAACACGTTTTGCTTGAAGTATTCGCTGGGAGGTCTGGACAGCTCTGCGTTGGACAACGGCAGCGGCGCCAGGGCCGCCGAATCGAGCTCGACTAGGGCAGCGGGGATCCACACCCCGGGCTGTTCGGTCATGGCCAGCTTGAGGCCGGGGAACCGCTCGAACACTCCCCCCAGGATCATGCGGGCCACTGCCCGGCGGTTGTACGCCCCACCGGCCTCTATCAAGAGCAGCGGCGTGCCACCTACATCCCGAACAGCAGGATCGGTGGCCGCCCCGGCATGGGTCCCCAGCACCACCCCGGCTTCTTGCACCACGGCCCAGAACGGATCCCAGTCCGACTCGTTGTACTGGATCCATTGCGGTCGGGCGCTGGGAAAGTTGACCGCCCGCAATCCGTGGTCGGCCGCCCACCCAACCTCTCGAATGGCGGCGTCAATGTCCCACATCGGGATATGGGCCAACCCGATCAGCCGGTCGGGTGCCGCCGAGCAGAAATCGGCGAGCCAGCGGTTGTAGATCTGAAATCCCACCCCGGCCAGCTCGGGATTGTCGAGTTCGGGCCAGCCCTCGTCGACGAAGGGAATCGGCTCGCCGTTGAAGCTGTTGTGGAAGATCACCTCGGCGGCAATGCCGTCGCGGTCCATGTCGGCCAGGCGGGCCTCCGGGTCATTGTGTCCCGAGGTGTTCATGTACAACGACCCGCTCTCCCGCACCACGGCGCGCATCTCCTCGACCTCGGTGCTCGCTGTGAACTCATCGAAGGCCGCCAAGTAGGCCGACGGACAATATGTCCGCAGCGCTTCCAGGCTCGGCCCGGCATGGGAATCGCCGGACACCAACAACACCCGCTCGTTCTCGTTGGCCGTCATCACCGGCCCCAAGCCTCGCGACCGTGGCGGAGTGTCATCAATCCGCAGGTTAGCTTCGACAACCGCCCTTGGCTGCTGACGGCGACCTACCATGCACAAGCCGCCTCCAGGAGGGAGAGCAAATGGCCGCCGATGCCCCAACCCGGCCGTCGCCCACGGTCACCGATGACAGCGCCGTGTTCTGGGACGCGGCTGCCGAAGGCCGCCTCGTGGCCCAGCGTTGTGCGGGTTGCGGCAGACTGCGTCACCCGCCGCGTCCCATGTGCCCGGCCTGTTCATCATTGGAGGTGGAAATAGCCGAGCTCAGCGGGCAGGGAACCCTGTACAGCTATGCCATACTCCACCACCCCCAGCATCCGGCATTCGAGTACCCGGTTATCGCGGCCCTGGTGGATCTCGAAGAGGGAGTTCGTTTGCTGTCGTGCCTCACCGATGTCTCGAAGGATGACGTGCGCATCGGCATGCCGGTCCACGCGCACTTCGTCCCCACCGCCGACGGTCCCCTGATCCCCGTATTCCGTCCTAGCGAGGACTTGTGACGGGCCGCCGCACTCTGGCCCGCGGGGCGGCTTCTATCGTCGGGGCCGGCTGCACGGAGTTCTCCCGCCGGGCCGGCCGCACTGAGCTCCAACTGGCCTGCGAATCGATTACCGCCGCCCTTGACGATGCCGGCCTTGCCGCGGCCGATGTCGACGGGATCGTCAGCTACACCGTTGACCCCGTGGAAGAAACCGAGCTTGTCCGCTCGGTGGGGTTCGAGGAGGTCAATTTCTCGGCCAGAATCCCTTACGGGGGCGGCGGATCGGTGGGCGTCTTGCAGCACGCAGCGGCTGCGGTGGCCAGCGGCGCCGCGGAAGTGGTCGTGGCCTACCGGGCGATACGAGCCCGATCTGGAGCCTCTCGTTTTGGATCGGCCAAAACAGCACCCTCTCCCACTTCGGGTCATTCGGGAACCACGGCCATGCAGTGGTGCATGCCCTTTGGGGTGTTGACTCCGGCATCTTGGATGGCACTCAACTCAGTGCGCTATATGCACGAATTCGGGGTGGAGAGCGCCGACTTCGGGCGTGCGGTGGTCCAGCTGCGCGAGTATGCCGCCACCAACCCCGCGGCTTGGGGGTACCAGAATCCGATCACCCTGGATGAGCACCAGGAGTCACGGTGGATCGTCGAGCCTTGCATCCACTTGCTGGACTGCTGCCAGGAGACCGACGGCTCAGTTGCTTTGGTGATCACCGGGTCACAGCGAGCCGCCGACCTGCCGCACACCCCTGTTCGCATCGGAACCGCATCGACGGCCGGCCTCTTCGAGCAGGAGATCGCCAGCGACCACTACCGGCCCGACCTGTCCGTCATGGACGGCACAGTGGCGCTGGGCCGCCGTCTTTTCGAAGATGCGGGGTTCTCTCGAGACGACATTGACGTCGCTCTGATCTACGACGCCTTCTCCCCCATTTTGCTTATGCAACTCGAAGGACTGGGGTTCTGCGGGTTCGGCGAGGCGAAGGACTTCATCGCCGACGGCAGCCTGGCCCTCGACGGCTCGCTGCCCACCAACACCAACGGCGGGTTGATCGGCGAGGGCTACATCCACGGGCTCAATCTCGTGCTGGAGGCGGTGCGTCAGCTACGAGGCACCGCTGTCAATCAGGTGGCCGATGCCCGAACCGCGGTTATCTCCGCCAGCCGAACCGGGGCGATCCTGACGCTCGACTGAGCGGGGAGAGCGCTGAGAATTCTCAGAGGTCGAGATTCCAGACCCGAATGGCATTGCCGCTCAAAATCAGCTCGCGCTCATCAGCAGGGATGCCTTCGAAGTCCTGGTTGACCAGTTCTCGGGAGTCCGGCCAGGTGCAGGCAGGATGGGGGTAATCGGTGGACCACATCATGTTCTCGACGCCGATGTCGTAGCGGAGCTTGTGGACCGCAAACGGCTCGTGGATGAACGTTACGGACATGTTGCGGTTGAAGTAGAAACTGGGGCGCTCATCGATCTCGTTGAAGGGGTAGTTCGTCACCGTCTTCATCTGGTCGATGATGAACAGCCACCATGGGATCCAGCCCACTCCGGGCTCCACCCACACCGTCTTCAGCTCGGGGAACCGAACGAAGATCCCGCTCAGTATGAAGTTGGCGTACTGCACCGAGGTGAACATCGCTGACATCGGCTGGATGCAACCCTGCCCGAATTGGGGCATCTCATCTTGGAAATAGTCGATCGGTGCGAGCCCGATGTGGAAGCAGGCCGGGAGCCCGGTCTCCTGGATGGCCGCCCACAGGGGGTCGTAGACCCGGTCGTAGTAGTCGGGGGCGCCCAGTTCGACGGGGTACACGGGCAGTTGCAGCGACTTGCCACCCAGGGAGGCAACTCGGTGGACTTCCTCGACGGCGACGTCGATGTCGTGAATCGGGATCTGGTACGACACCACCAGGCGGGTGGGATCGGCTTCCCCGAATGCGATCAGCGAGTCATTGAACGCCCGGGTGGCCTCCCGCCACCCGTCCTTCATGAGATACAAGTAGCGGAATGCGCTGAACTCGCAGTAGCACACCTCCACGTCGACGCCGTCTTGGTCCATGTCCTTCAAGCGTTCATGACCGTCGAGATTTCCTGGCCGGCCTATGGCATGTCGCACCCCCTCAAATCCCGGGGGCATCGTGTTCTGGCCGGCGCGAGTGGCCACCCCACCCCCGACCTGGGCGACGGCTTGGTCGTAGTCACTGTGGAATTTCGTCGCCAGCCGGTCCTTCACTCCTTCATGAGTCAACCGAACGTGCGAGTCCGAAGACACAAGCAACTCCCGCGCTTCGAGGTCAGCGGTTGACTCCAGTGGTGCAGTCGCAGTCATGAATCTCCCTTGGTTGAGAATCGGGACTTATCCTAACCCTGGGAGAAATCACCACTTGACTTGGACTGGTGGCGGAGGGAGAAGCAATGGGGATCCTGAGCGGGGTGCGAGTGCTCGACCTGTCATGGGGCATCGCAGGTCCCATGGCCACGATGATCCTGGAGGACAACGGCGCCGAAGTCGTCCGCATCCAGCCTCCGCAAGGCGATCCATTCGCAAATCAGTCGGGCTATGTGGTGTGGCAGCGGGGCGCAGAGCGCATCCCGCTCGACCTCCACAGCGAAGCCGATGCTGCTTCGTTCCGGGAGCTGGTGGAGAACTCAGACATCGTTGTCAGCGCGTTCTCCAGCGACACCACCCACCGCTTGGGCCTCAGCCACGCCGCACTGGCGGAGATCAACCCCCAGGTCATCTCCTGTTCCATCACCGGCTACGGGCATCACTCCGACCACCGAGACCGGCCCGGAATCGATGCCCTGGTCGCCGCTCGGACCGGCCTGTACTTCGACCAGCGGGGCCGGGTGGGGACGGCCATGAACTACATCGGCCGGCGCGAGCCCCCGTCCCCCGAGTTCGGCCCTCCTGATGGGATGGTCCGAGGTGTCGATCGACCTGGACCCATATTCCCCCGGACGAACTGGCCCAGCCTGGGCGCAGCTCACCTGGCCATCTTCGGGATCGCGGCCGCCCTGCGGGCCCGCGAGGTCATCGGCAGGGGCCAGGCGGTGGAGACATCGCTGTTCCAGGGCGCATTGTTCGCCGCGTCCCTCGTCTGGCAACGGGTCGAGCGTCATGAAGACAGCCCCCTGTATTGGATGTGGCCCACCGACAGCCGATCGATCGAAGGCCTATTCGAGTGCGCCGACGGACGATGGGTCCACCACTGGTCAATTTGGCCGGCTTGGGTCCGCGAAACCGGTTCGGCTTCCTCAGCCACCGCCACTGGCCCCAACACCGACTATCGCCGGGGTTCTGATCGCATCGGCATGACTGCTGAGGACTTGCTCGTCACCCACTTCCTCTACCCCGAGCTGGCCGAAGCCTTCAAGCGACTCCCGGCCCGCGACTGGGTGGCCGAGGCAGAGGCGAACGAAATGGGTGTCGCATTGGTGCGCTCCCCGCTTGAGGCCTTGCTCGACGAGTCGTTTCTGGCGGATGGATGCGTGGCCGAGGCTGACCATCCCCAACACGGTCGGATCCGCCACATCGGCAACCCTCTGGAGTTTGGCGAGCCCTACGGGACACAAACGCAGGCCCGGTCCAATGGCGCCACCGAGCTCGCCGGAGGTCCGCTGGCCGGGATCAAGGTGCTCGACCTCGGTCTCGGGGTGGCCGGACCCTTCGGACCGAGGATGCTCGCCGACCTCGGCGCTGACGTCATCAAGATCCATGCGCTGCACGACACCTTCTGGGCGGGCACGCACATGGGGCTCGGCACCAACCGGGGCAAGCGAAGCATCTCAGTCAACCTCAAGGATCCCCGCGGACTGGAGATCTTGCACCAACTCATCGACCAGGCCGATGTCATCGCCACCAACTGGCGGCCTGGTGCGATGGCCCGCCTGGGGATCGACGAAGCTTCGCTGCGGGAACGCCGTCCCGACCTGGTGATCTGCAACTCCCGCGGCTACGAGAAGGGGCCGCGCTCCGATCTGCCTGGCACCGACCAGACCGCCGCCGCGCTGTGCGGCACAGAGTGGGAAGACGGTGCCTGCTCAAGCGGCAATCCTCCGATGTGGTCGCGCTCGGGAATGGGAGACACGGGGAACGCGATGCTCAGTGCGACCGCTATCGCGTTGGCGCTGTTCGACCGGGAGCGCACCGGGATAGGCCGCTCGGTAAGCACATCTATCGTCAACGCCACCCTTCTGGCCACGTCTTATGCCTGGATCAACCCCGAAGACCCGGAAGTTACCTGGGATCAGGTCGATGCCGACCAGTGGGGCCTCAGCGCCCTCTATCGCATGTACGAGACCAGCGACGGATACATCGCCATCGCGGTGATCGATGAGCCGGCCTGGGCGGCTCTGTGTACGGTCCCGGGCTTTGAGCGATTGGCCGCAGACATCAGGTTTTCCCATCCGACGGCCCGGGCTGAGCACGACCAGGCGCTGAGCGAAGAGATTTCCTCGTGGTGCCGGGAGCGCTCTGCTGATGAAGCGTTCAAGCTGCTTGATTCCAACCGCGTGCCGGTTGAGGTGGTGAACGAGGAGTTCTGCCGCGACTTCTTCGACGACCCCGAGGCTCTCGCTCTCGGGCTGCGGGCCCAGACGAATTCGGCATCTGTCGGCTTGTTCGAGGACGTCGGGCAGTTGGTGAACTTCAGCGACACCAAAGAGTCGGTTCAGCGAGGCCCCTGCGAGTGCGGCGAGCACACCGCTGAGATCCTGGCTGAGCTCAGCTACACCGCTGAACAGATCGAAGCATTGGCCAGCGACCAAGTCGTTCTGGTGGCCTACGGCGCGACCTGACCCGCAGGCCAACTCGAACTGGTTTCCCCTCAATTGCCGGGGGTGCCGCCAAACGGGTCGAAGGTAACCAGCAACTGGGTAAGTCCCCGGAGTATGTAGCTGTCCATGTAGTTGTAGGTGTGGTCGTCGGCGAGGGTCAGGTTGGGCAGATCCAACATGGCATTGGTGCCCACTTTGCCTTCGAGACGGGCCAGGCCCTGGCCGATGCAGTAGTGCTCGCCGTATCCAAACGCCACGTGCTCGTTGGGGTCTCGGTCGATGTCGAACCTATCGGGCATCGGGCACAATTCGGGGTCTCGATTGGCCGCCGCGAACGCCACCCATGCGAACTCGCCCTTGGCCACTGGCTTATCGCCCAATTGGGTGTCTCGGGTGGCAACTCGAAACAACCCGGTCACCGGTGCTTCGTGGCGGAGGGCCTCTTCCACGAAGGCGGGCACCAGATCCCGATCCTCTGCCAGCCGGTCGCGCAACTCGTGATCGGTGGCCAGTCGATGGCCGATGTTGGCCAATAGCGTGGTAGTCGTCTCGTTGCCTGCCAGCAGAAACTGTCTCAACGCGGTTATCCGCTCTTCGTGGGTCAAGGGCTCGCCGTCGACCTCGGCGTTAGCCACATCCGAGATCAGATCGCTTCGCGGCTCGGCCTGGCGTTGTTCGATCATGGCCGAGAAATAGTCCTCGAACTCAGACTCCGATCTGATGTAGCTGCGTACTTCGTCCCGGCTTGGGTTGGCCCGCCCGATGGGAATGGCGAAGTCGTCCGACCATCCCTTGAACTTCCCGAGCTCTTCCTCGGGGACGCCGAGCATTCGGGAGATCATCACCATGGGCAACAAGACGGCGTACTCACGAAACAGGTCAGCCCGGCCCCGATGGGCGAACTCAGCAACCAGCTGTTCAGATACCGATATGACCTCGGGCTCCAGTGCCCGGAGGCGGGCAGGACGGAACGCCCTATTCAGCGCCCGGCGCTGTCGAACATGCTCGGGCGGATCGGCGGTGTTTAACACCCGCCCCCGATTGCGGCTTCGGAAACGGCTGACCGCCTCAGCCATGTCGGGCTCCCCAGCAATAGCGGCGGTGTGATCTGCCACCGGATTCCGGAAGTCATAGGTCGCGGTTGGTGACCGGTTCGACCACGTTTCCGGGTCGACAACGATGTCGTGCAGCAGCTGGTAGCTGGTTATGACCCAGGCTCCCATTGCCTCGCTGTAGAAGGCCGGCTCCGACGCCTCCCGCACGTCGTCGAAGAGCTGCCACGGCGAAGCCAGCAGGTCTTCGTCGCGATCTAGCAGCCGCTGAATCCTGTCATCCAGTGAATCTGTCATCGCCACCCCGGATAGCTATTCGGTCGCCACTGGGCAATCGCCCTCCACGAGCAGCCGCCGCAGCACTCGCTCTCCTTTCCAGGGGTCGCGCACGGCGAAGTGAGCGGTGCACCGCTCGTCCCAGATCACCACGTCTCCGTTGCGCCAGCGCCAGCGGCAGGTCACGCTGGGATTGGTGGCGTATTCGGTGACCGCAGCCATGAGGTCATGGCCGGCATCATCGTCAAGACCGTCGACGGTTGCGTCCCCAACGCAGAATATGGTCTCTTCCCCCGTTTCGGGATGCCGTCGCAGCAGCGGCTGGCGCACCCCTTGGAGATTGTCCCGCCAGATCTGCGGATCGAAATCCGGGAACAACTGCTGCTTCAGTCCAATGAGCGTGTCGGGCACGCTGTGGACCGTAGAGCACTTCCGCATCTCCTCCCGCAGTTCGTCGGGCAGCCACGAGGCCGCCAGCACCAAGTTGGCCCACATGGTGTCGCCCCCCACCGGCGGAACATCGATTGCCCGCAAGATGCCGAAGGCAGGCGGGTTGGGCGCATAGAGCACATCCAGATGCCACCGGTCGGTCAACATCTGGTGGTCGCTCTTGACCCGCAACTCCGACGGCTCGGCCTTGTCGACCCCGGCGAGACGATCCATCGGATGAATCCACGGCTCACCCAGTGACTCAGCCAGCCGTACGTGATCAGCATCATCCAGGAACTGGTCGCGGACACCTACCACCTTGTAGTCCAAGAGCGCTCTCCGCAACTCCGAGGCCGTCTCGGCATCGAGCTCTGCGAGGTCGACATCAGACAATTCAGCCCCAAGCGCCGCCGTAAGCGGTTCAATTCGCATCCCGATGGCCTCCCGTCCATTGGCAGCTACCGCCATAAGGCTTACCAGCTAGGGAGCTCGACGGACTTTGCTGAAATCCATCTCTACCAGCTGGTGGTAGTCGCCATTGCGGCTCTGAAGGTCGCTGGCTGGCGGAGAGTGGTCTATTTTTCAATACGTCTATGACTACCTGGAGCGAATTCTGCGAACGGATAGAGGTCCTTGGCGAAGGGCTGGATGATGAGGGACAGCGGCATCTGGCCAACCAAGTGGCCTGTTGGTTGACCTACGCCATCGGCCACAACGATCCCCGTCACCCTGCCTTTTTCCGGAGCAGTGATCCCGTGTACCAGTGGGGTGGGCCCAATGCCGATCAGGTGGCCCGCCGGACCGCGATCGACGGGGATGGCGTGTACCGGATTTCAGGCCACATGGGGGCCTGTGAAGAGTTCGTGCTCCAGATCAAGCTCGGCGCCACCCAAAGCGGCGGCGCTGGAGTGGGTCTCCAGGTAACCGGTTCCAGCCTCGGGCTAGGGCCGGGCGACGAGATCGACATCCTCCTTGGAGGCGAGGACCCCGACGACGAGACCCAAAGCTGGCTGCCGCTTGACCCCGAGGGGTCGTTTGTGCATATTCGCGATTACTACTTCGACTGGCAGCCCGCTGAACCCGCCACGTTCGTCATCGAGCGCCTCGACACCGTGGGCGAGCCCAAGCCGGACATCGATGCCGCCGCCATCCTCGGCACCGCCCTCGGCGAGATCGAGCACTCCTTCGAGTTCTGGAACGGCTACCAGGAGCGCATGCTCGGCGGTCAGCCTCCCAACTCGTTCCTGCCCCCCGCTGGCATGGGCCGCGGTGTGAAGACCTTGATCTACAGCCACGCTGGCGTGACCCTTGATCCCGAGGAAGCACTAGTGGTGAAGGTCGACCACGGGGGCACCACAGTGTGGGACGTCCAGCTCTACAACCGGCCGTGGTACGAGGCCCTGGATTTCACCAACCGGTTGACCTGCCTCAACCATGCCCTCATCGAACCCGGGCCCATCGTTATCGCCGGAACCGACCCTGGCGGTGCCAACTGGCTCGACACCGAAGGACGGGATTCAGTGCTTTGCACTTTTCGATGGTGGAACCCGCCTGACACCCCCATTGTCGACGCCCAGGTCATCCCCCTCAGCGAACTCAGCTTGCCCCCGGTGGATCGCCAACCCCAGATCGCCCGCCGCTCCTCCCACATCGCCTGGCGATACCGGACATGATTGGGTGGGCCGTACAGGAGGTCTAGTGTCGACAAAACCGCTCACAGGAAGAGTCGCAGTCGTAACCGGCGCGGGACGGGGTATTGGACGGGCATGCGCTGAGCGTTTAGCCAAAGAGGGCGCCTCGGTCGTGCTTGCCGCTCGTTCTGCGCATGAACTTGACGAGGCCGCGACCGGAATTGCCGACGCTGGCGGGCGGGCCGAGGTGATTGCGACGGATGTGACCTCGCGCTCCGAGGTCCGCCACCTTTTTGACCGAACCGAAGAGGTCTTTGGCCGCCTCGACATTCTGGTGAACAATGCCGGCGCGATGCAGCCTCTCACCCCGGTCGGGGAACTCGCTGACGAAGACTGGGACCGCTGCTTCGACGTCAATGTGCATGGGGTGCACTTCTGCTGCGACACCGCACTCGTGCTAATGGCTGCTGGCGAAGGCGGCCACATCATCGTGATCGGCTCCGGACAGGGTCATTCGCCCTCACCAGGGGTCGCCGCCTATTGCTCGGCGAAAGCCGCTGTTTCGATGTACGTCCGCGTGCTAGCAGGAGAACTCCGGCCCCGAGGAATCACAGTCAACGAGATTGTGCCCGGCGCGGTTGCCACCGAGCTCTTGAGCTGGACTGTCGGGCTGCCGATGGACCGTCTCACGGAAGTTGAGCCGGCGCTCGGCGGGGATCGGGTCAAAGAGCCCAGCGAAGTTGCGGAGTACGTGGCATTTCTCGCTACCCGTTCACCACAAGATGGCCCGACCGGCCAGTGCTTCAGCCTCCTAGGACGCGACCTCTAGACCGGCTGCTATAGCCAAATGGTATCTGATCGGATACCATTTGGGGATGGACGCTGCTGAGGTGATCCGCACTGTCCGGCGTCGGGCTGGCCTCACACTGCGGGGCCTTGCTGCGGCAGCCGGCACCTCCCACTCGGCGATTGCCGCCTACGAGGCGGGAGCCAAAGTGCCTTCGGCCGCTACCGTCGACCGCATCGTTCGTGCCGCCGGCTTCGCCCTTGACCGGGAGATCAGCCCCCGGGTGCGAGGAGACGGCCGTCTCGACCGGGGGGTCGAATTGGCTGCTGTGCTCGAGTTGGCTGCCGTGTTTCCCGCCAGCCACTCCCCAACCCTCGAATTTCCCGTGTTCGGAAAATGAACCTGGCCGAGCGCATTGTTGCCCTCCATCACGCTCTGGACGACGCTGCTATCCCCCATGCCTTCGGAGGAGCGCTGGCCCTGGCATGGTGCACCCAGCAGGCGCGGGCCACCATCGACATCGACGTCAACCTCTTTGTAGGCCTCGACTGCATCGAACAGGTAATGGCCGCACTGCCCGCGGAAATTGAGGTGACCGCCGACAATCGGAACCAGTTGGAGACCGACGGGCAGAGTCGCCTCTGGTGGGACACAACCCCAGTCGACGTGTTCCTCAACACCACCCCATTCCACGAAGCCGCCGCCACCCGGGCTCGGATCGAATCGTTCGCCGATGCCGAGATTCCCTTTCTCGCCTGTCGAGACCTGGCCGTGTTCAAGGCATTCTTCAACCGCACTCGAGACTGGGCCGATCTCGAAGAAATGAACGCAGCTGGCACCCTCGACCACGAAGCGGTACTGGGCGTGCTCGTTCGCTACCTAGGCGGCGAGGACCAGCGGGTTGCCCGCCTTCGGGCCCTCGCTACCCGGAAATAGGACAACTCGCCGGCGACACCAAATGCGGCCTGGTGGCGATGAGGAATGGCCGGCGATGCCCGCCTCCTCCTAAACGTCGTCGATCGACAGCACCCTCGTCTCAAGCTGGCTGGGTTGCTCTTCAGCCAGCAAGTAACGCCAGAACAGGGTGCCGGTGGGTGCGCCGGCGGTGTCCAGCCAGTTGGGGACGCCCGGGTCGCGATGGGCCAGGATCATCCGGAACGACCCGTCTGGTTCCAGCACCGTCTGGCGTCGATTGAGCGACACCCGCCGCTCCCGATAGGGCGGGGTCTGGATGAAGCGGTTGTTGAGCACCACGTTGGCGAACCGACAGACAGGGAAGCGGCCTCGGATTTCCAACGCCTCGTCAGGGCCGAGCTGATAGCGGGCCGATCGATAGGCATTGTCGGCCGCGGCGTAGCCAATTTCACGATTCCCCTCGTCAAGCGGCGGGTTGGTGAACTGGTTGGGCACGGTAGAGCTCCAGGCCAGAGGCTGCCGCGGGCCGGTTGGCCAGTCCACCGTGACGCTCCGCAGAAAGGTGATCACCTGCCGGAGTCCTTGGGCGCAAGACTCGTCGGTGGGAATAGCCGGCGGGCCGGGATCCTCCGTCGGATCGATCACCAGAGGAACGTGCTTTGTCGGGTCGGTAGCTGCCGGGCGGTTCCATTCGAAATAGTGCCGGGTGGTGACACTGCCCGATTCCGGTGAGAGCGCCAACCAATTTTTCGGCTGGGGACGCTGGCTGAGATGCAGCTCATAGCTCCCGTCGGGCCGTACTTCAATCTCGTCGTCATTCAGCGTGGCGCCCAGCTTGGCCGACATATTTCCACCAGCCGTCCCGGCCTCCACGGTGAACGACGTATACACCGCCCCCGCCAAATTGCCGCGGATCACATAATCGCGATCGGGATCGATCACCGAGCCGTAGTAGATGGCATCTGGATTGTCGCCCAAGAGCTTCTTGGTGGGCGAGAACCACCGGTAGAACCACGGCCGGGCCGGGTCGGCCTGCGACCAGAACTCCAGGGCGTGCTGCAAGGAGTTGAGCGCGAACATCCGCGCTTCGGCCCGGTCGTCCGGACCGGGCATCATTCTGTCCTCGCGCCACCAGTCTTTTTCGATCTCTGCCATCAATTCGACGAGTTCGTCCCAGACCTGTCCTGATTGGTCAGTCACCTGAATCTCCTCCTGCTGGCGAATGACTCCAGCTATTCATAATCGATCAATGGTCGGGGTCCAGCAGCGGGCCGAAGGCGATGGCACACCTTTGGGAGTCGTAGAACTCGCGGAAGCGGCTGATGAGGCCGTCCCGCATCTCCACCAGCGTGATGTAGCTGTTCTGATACCGCTCCCCCGAGCCGAGCATGTGGCCATCGCTCTCGTACTCAACCAGGAAGCGATCGGGATTGATGAGCTCGTAGATCTCTGTGATGTGGAAGGCCATGCTCACCAGGCCGTAGGAGGTGGACAGCCGCTCGAACAGCTCCTGCTTGCCAGCGGTGCGCGACGGCTTGCCGGTGAACGAGAAGGGCGCCTCGAAGACAATCTCGTCGTGCCAGTACTGCGCCAGCGCATCCACATCGCCTGCGGCTATCAGCTCGAAATACGCCCTAATCCGATTGAGATTGGCCGCTCGCCGCGTGTCTTGGTCCACCAGCGGAATCTAACCCACTGGCTACTAGGGTGGATTTCTGTGCGCGTGATGATGACGGGGGCAACAGGGTTTATCGGCGGACACACCGCGGCACGCGCCATCGACGCGGGCCATGAGGTTTGCGCCCTGGTCAGGTCGCCCCAGAAGCTTGAAGGTCTCCGCGACGCCTTTGACTTGCCCGCCATCGACTACGTCGTAGGAGACATGACCGATCCTGAGGCCGTCGCCGCAGCCCTCGACGGCGCTGACGCGGCGATCCACTGTGCCGCCGTCGTATCGCTGGACGCTCGCGGCAACGCCCAGGGGATCGAGAACAGCATCGCCGGAGCCCGGCTTGTGCTCCACAAGGCTCACGAAATGGAGCTCGACCCGATCATCCATCTCTCCAGCGTGGCCGCTTTGTTCGACCCCGGTGCTGGCTCCCTCACGGTTGACCACCCGCCTTCTTCAGCCGGATACACGTACGGCCAAGCCAAAGCCGACGCGGAGATGGTGGCCCGGAAGCTCCAGGCCGATGGCGCTCCGTTGGCGATTGTGTATCCGAGCGCAGTGATCGGTCCGCCTGCGGGCTCGGCCTTCGGCGAGGCCAGCGAGGACATGGCCCGATTCACGGCAACCGGCATCATTCCCACCCGAAGGGCCGCGGTGGCGATCTCCGATGTCCGAGACATGGCCTCGCTCCTCGTGGCGCTGCTCGAACCGGGCCATGGGCCCCGCCGAATCATGTGCGGCGGTCATTTGGTTGACATGAACGACTTTGCCCGCATCCACCGCGACATCACGGGTCGAAGATTCCCCATGATGCCGCTTCCTCCTTCGGCGCTCCGAGGGATTGGCCGAGTGGCTGATTCGATCCGGCGTGTCGTGCCGATCAATGCGGCAATGAACCGATTCAGCATGAGCGTGCTCACCCAATGGGAAGGGTCAGAGGACAGCGATCTCTCCGTGTACGGGGTTGAGTTCCGCGATATTGAAGAGACGTTCGCCGACAGCCTGGCTGCTTGGCACGAAGCCGGCCTCCTCTCCAACCGCCAGATCGGCAAAGCACTCCCCTCCCCTGACCCCAGCGAAGCGCCGACACCGCCCAAGGGTTTCCGGATGCCGCCCCGCGTGGTGCTGTCGCGGCCCTTCAGGACCCTCGGCCCCCTCGTTGTCCCCCGGGTCCACCGAGCGATCAACCGGCTCACCCGGGGGCGAACGCTGCTCGATTCCGCCGCTCAGCCGATGCTCATGCTCTTCTCAACTGGCGCCAAATCTGGCCTGACCAGGGAGACGCCGCTCGGCGCGGTTCCCCTAGAGGAAGGTCGCTTCTTGGTGGTAGGCAGCAACTTCGCCCGCGGAGATCATCCCGCGTGGACGGCAAACTTGTTGGCCAATCCCGATGCCGAGATCCTGTTCCGCGGCCAGCGGATACCCGTAAGGGCTCGGCTCCTCACCGGCACCGAGCGTGACTCGAGGTGGGAAACCGCGGTGGCCTGGTATCCGCTTTGGACTGAATACGACGCCGTGACCGAACGCGAGTTACGCCTGTTCGAGCTTGAGCCCATCGCCGACAACAGCGGCTGAAGGGCTGATTGAACCTTCTGAAGCCGTCGCCGGTGTAGCTCTCTAGCGACCAGTCGGGGTGAAGGTAAGCGGCATGGTCTTGGGTGCCCGGGTGAACACGCCTTGGGGCGTGGGCGGCATGCCGTCGAATGCAACGTCGTCCATGGCATCAAGCAGTTGATTGGTGGCGATGTCCACCTCGGTCTTGGCCAGCATCGCTCCTATGCAGAAGTGCCGGCCCAAGCAGAATCCGGTGTGATTGGCCGCCCCGGAGAACGCTTTGGACACGTCCAAGTCGTCTCGGAAGATGTCGAAGGCGTCGGGATCGGCGTAGTGGCGGGGATCCCGGTTGGCGCCGGCGATGAGGCAGGTCACCGTGGAGCCGGCCGGGATGGTCACCCCGTGCATCTCCACGTCTACCTCGGGCTGGCGCATGATCATCTGCACCGGCGGCGAGTGCCGCAGCGTCTCGGCGAAGGCGTTGTCGATGAGGCTGCGATCTTCACGAACGGCCTGAAGCTGGTCGGGGTTGGCGATCAGGTTCATCATCATGTTGGCCATGGCCTTGTCGGTGGTCTCTCCCCCGGCCACCAACAGCAGCGACACGAACGCCTTGATCTCCAGGTCGGTCATCTGCTCGCCGTCGATGATGGCGGTACACAGGGTGCTGAGCAGGTCGTCGCCGGGGTTGGCCCGACGCTCGGCGATGATCGGCATCATGTAGGCCTCGAGCTCGTCTTTGGTCTGGAGCCCCTGGGCCATGACCTCTTCGTCCCCGGTGAGGTTGCTGAGGAACATCATGATCGAGTGGTACCACTTCTGGAAGCGCTCGTGATCCGACTTGTCGAGGCCAAGCATGTCGACGATCACGTTGATCGGGAAGCGGATGGAGAACTGGTCGACGAGGTCGACCTTGCCATCGTGGCGGAATCCGTCGATGAGTTCGCGGGCGTTGGCCTCGATGACCGGGACAAACTTGGCCGTCAACTCGCTGCCCCGGAACGCGGGCGCGATCAGATTCCGGTGCGCCGAGTGATCGCGGCCCTCCATCTGGAGGATTGTCCGGCCGTGAACGGGCTCCAGTTGCCACTCATAGTTTTTGGAGGTGAACGCCTTGTCCTTGAAGGCCCGTTCGACGTCGTCATAGCGCGAGATCAGCCAGGCCTCAGTCGCCTCGTGGTACACCACCGGGTATTCCTCCCGCATGACCTCCAGCACGGCATTCGGGTCCTCAAGAAACGTCGGCGACAAGATGTCGGGTTCGATAGCAGCCACAATTCCCCCTTTGACATTGCGCTCAATTGGGCGCTCCCGCAGGGTAGTTCCAGCAACCGGTGCCCACAATCAGCCCCGGAATCCGGCTCCGCAGGTCCCAGGTCAGGCGGGGTTGTTCAGAACCAGGCGGCGGATGCCGTCTTGCCAACTCACCAGGCGGTCGGGGCGCAGGGCCTCGATGCGGCTGGTGTCCATGACGGTGCTGGGGATGGCATTCTCAGACTCGACGATCTGGGGCGGGCCGCAGCCGTCTATCTCGGCCATGAACTCGCACCATTCGGCCACCGACACCAGTCCGGGGCTGGCCCAGTTGAGCGTGGTGGCCGGTATCGAGGCCTGGTCGAGCAGCACGGGGATGTCGGCGGCGATGTCCTCGTCGTGGTTGAGGTTGTAGCGGGCGCCGTCGGGGTGGACTTCGATGGCCATGCCCGCCCGCATCATCAGCAAGTGGAAAAACGGCCACCCGTTGGTGTCGCCGTAGGGCACGTTCAACCGGGCGATCACCGTGGGGAGGTTGAACTCCCGGGCCGCGAACCGGGCCACCGACTCCGACGCGATCTTGGAGATCGAATACGTCGGCATCATGTGGGCGTGATGGTTGCCATGGGGGCTGTCCTCGGTGAACGGCTCGCCGCCGCTGGGCTGATAGACCGCCCCCGAAGAGCAGTGCAGGAATGCCCCCGCGTCGCGGAAGTGGCTCATCAGGTGGCCGGTGGCCTCCGAGCACACCGCCAAGTCGGTCTTCCAGTCGCCGGTCTTGATCACCGCCAGGTTCACCACGGCATCAACATCGCGGGGAACTGCCGAGAAGTCGGCGTTCACGAAGTCAACCGCGATGCACTCCACTCCCCCGGCCTCAAGATCTTCTCGCGCACTGGGGTCTGAGAACCGGGCCAGCGCGATCACACGATTGTCGGCGGCCAGGGTCTTGCACAGCGGCGGCCCCACCATCCCCGTCGGCCCCGTCACCACAATGGTCTTGTTCCGCAACTCCACAATGGACTCCTTTGCAGCTAGATGCGCTCAAACTAATGCCGGCCCCCCGGGGGCGACACCCCAAGAAGCGGAGCATGCCGCGAATCGGCAGTTCTCACGGAGCGACAGAGAAGGCTTGGCGGCGTCCGGGGCCGAATCGGTAGACGCGGAAATCATTATCGAGCGAGATCGCATAGTGGATCCCAAGTCGTTCCATGATCGCCCAGCTTGTGCGATCCGAAAGCGAAAAGTCCTGGTCGGCAAATGCAACCCCAATAGCGGCGGCTGCTTCGAGGTCGGCCAAACCCGATACTTCAATCCTGGCGATGCCGTTTCGGATGGTGTTGACGAGCTTTTCGGCTGTATAGAAGTTGTGCCGGTAGCGCATTACCGCCCAAGTTTCGTGAAGTACATGATCACTGGTGACCAAGCACCCCTGCCGGATGCGGAGTGCCTCGGCTACAGCTTTGTGAGATACCTCGGCACCATCAGCCATCGCCACCCATGCCGAGGTGTCCACATAGGAGGACTCCATCCTCTAGCCGGACTCTTCGGAACTCAGCCAGTGGGCTGCCTCCGCAGCGATCTCATTTCCATCTCGGGCCATATCAAATGGCGAGCCGCTGACCATGCCGCAAATGGCTTCGATATCTCCTTGGGGAGTGGGGGTCTCTAGTTCCTTCTCGAGCAAGCGGCGGGCAAACTCCGCAAAACTGATCCCCAATTCCGCAGCGCGCTGTTTGGCCTTAGCATGAATCTGGTCTGGGATGGTAATGACCGTTCTCATTGAGTGATATCATAGCATCACTAATGGGTCGGTATAGTGCTGAATCGACGATTGATCGCGTCCGCAGATTTCAGGCCGGTTCAGGCCGTGCGACGATCGCGTCGATCTCAACCAGCATCTCAGGCTTTGGAAGCCCAGTTTGAACCGTCGTTCGAGCTGGGTACGGCTGCTCGAAGAACTCTGCGAAGACAGCGTTCATGGCCGTGAAGTTCGCCATGTCAGTCAGGTAGACACACACCCGCACGGCCTCTCTGAGCGTCGCGCCGCTGGCTTGTGCGACGGCTTCCAAGTTTTGGAGTGTTTGTCGTGTCTGGCTTGCGATGTCTTCACCCGCAAGGGTGCCCTCAGCGTCGTATGGCCCCTGACCCGACAAGAATGCGAACCCCCGCGAGACGATTGCTGCTGAGTAGGGGCCTGAGGCCTCCGGCACTTCGCTGCTGGCTACGGCGTGTCGACTAGTCATTGTCAATCCTTTCTATGGCGAGCCAGACCTGGCAGACCTCTGGGTCTCAACCTCATATGGAGCCCGTGGACTCAGCGTTCCTCGCGTGTCAGAACCCGGCCTGCTCGAACACCGGTGAGGGCAGCGTCTGACAGCGCTTGTTTCCCGTTGACGAAAACGTGGCGAACGCCCACTGGATCGGCACGTGAGGAGTAAGTTCCGCAGTCCGCAATCGTGGTCGGGTCGAATACGACAATGTCGGCCGCATAGCCGGGTTCCAGCAGGCCGCGGCCCAGTAGGCCGTACCGAGTCGCCGGTATGGACGTCATCTTCTGGATCGCCGCGCTTTGCGACAACACCCCCTTGTCTCTGCTGAAGTGGCCGAGAACCCGGGGGAACGTGCCTTGCAAACGCGGATGAGGCACTCCTGTCTGCTGGGGTATCCCGTCGCTTCCGACCATCGCCGCTGGATGCGACAGCGCCTCCAGCATGTCGTCTTCGTGAATCTCGAAGATGACACACAGTGTCTTGTCGGCATTCGGGGCTGTGACGAGACGGTGGGTGACACCGCGCAGTGAGAGGCCCTCCTCGCGCGCGATGTCGGCGAGCCGCCACCCTTCAAAGTGGGGGTAGTCGGGACATCGAATGATCTGGACCAATCGAGCCCTGGTCACGTCGATGTCGTCGGGAGGGAAATAGGTCGCCAATGGCCCTGACCCTGCGGTGTAGGGGTACACATCGAAGGCGATGTCGATCCCGTCGGCTCGGATCCTGTCAATCTGGTCGAGTGCGGCGCTGAGGCTGCCCCAATTGTGCTCCCCGATGACCTTGAGATGAGAGATCTGGAGCGATGCGCCGGTTTCTCGAGACACGGAGGCGACTTCGGCAATGGCATTGAGAAGGCCGTCTGATTCGTCGCGCAGGTGTGTGCTGTGTATGCCGCCGTAGTCGGACACGGTCGCAACGATTCGTGTCAGCGCTGCCGTTGACGTGTGCCGACCAGGACGGTAGATGAGGCCCGTGGACACGCCCAACGCTCCGTGGTCCATCGCCCTCCGGATGTCGTCGCACACGGCCGCGAGTGCCCGAGCACTAGGTTCGGCGCTATCGGTCCCCAGGAGAAGCCGCTGAACGGTGTTGTGGCCGACGAAGGAAGCTGAGTTTGTGCCGATGCCATGATCGGTCAGCACTTCCTGGTACTCCTGGTATGTCCGCCACCAGCCATCGACCGACAAGAAGTCTGGCGAAGGCCGCCCAGGCGCATGAGGGAACGCACTGAATCCGCAGCTGCCGCAGATGACCGTCGTTACACCCTGCTTGATCTTCGATCCGTTGTCGGGGTTGCAATGGAGTTCCATGTCGTCGTGGGTGTGCGCGTCAACGAAGCCGGGGGCGGCGACCAGCCCCTCGGCATCGACCTCGGCCCGCGACGCACCCACTGATCCCACCGCAGCGATGTGACCGCCATCGACGGCGATGTCTCCCTCAAACGATTGCCCTCCGGAGCCGTCCTCAATGAGTACTCCTCGAATGGCGAGGTCGTACACGTCACCACCCCCGTGATGGCGGTTTTTGGATCGAATTCCTCCGGCTGGCTGACCTGTAGACCCCCACTCGAATAGCCCCTCCCCTTTCAATATGTGCAATATCCGCACTCTTTATGTATTTATTGCACTTCAAGCTAGCATCATGAGAGTCCACACGAGTACCGCTACCCCGAGGAGCGCATGATGAACCACTCGGCCGACGAGCCGAGCGACCGCAGACCCTTCCCAGACATTGTTGCCTTGGGGGAGTCAATGCTGACCATACGGCCCCACCCGAACCGAGCGGCCTTCGAATGGGAAGTAAGCGGCGCGGAGTCCAACGTTGCGCGCTACTGCGCAGCTCTCGGTATGCAAGCCGCGTGGGTCAGCCAGCTCGGCACTGACCTGGCTGGGGACCTCGTGCTCTCGACCATCGAGAGCGCAGGCGTCGACGTAAGCGGGGTGCGCCGGCTTTCCGATCGCCAGACCGGGCTCATGCTCAAGGAGGTCACCGAAGATGAGCGGCGAGTCCGCTACTACCGGGCCGGCTCCGCAGCAGCAGCAATGGGGCCGCCGACCGGGCCCGAGCTCAGTCAGGGGCCGAGAGTCCTCCACCTGACTGGGATCACTCTGGGTTTGTCCAACTCCTGCAACAAACTTGTCCGATCCCTGATCGGAGATCCATCCCGGTCGGCGCTCGTGTCCTTCGACATCAACTGGCGCCCTTCAATCTGGGAGCGAGGAGATCCCCCGAAAGCACTGCGGGAGGCCGCAAACCGATGCGACATCGTCTTCGTTGGACTTGATGAAGCCGATGACCTCTGGGGTGCCACCACAGCCGCCGATGTCCGCACCCTGCTTCCCCGACCCAAGACAGTTGTCATCAAGGACGCCGACAACGGCGCTTATGCCGACCGACGCGGCCGAACACACTTCGTTCCCGCGCTCAACGGCACCGTCGTCGAGCCGATCGGCGCCGGGGATGCGTTTGCAGCCGGATTCATCGTCGGGGTGCTCCGATACGACGACAACATCGAAGCCGCCCTGCGGCTCGGGCACATCACAGCCATGAGCGCACTTTCCCAGCACAGCGACGTGGGCCCCATTGCCGATGACGCCACGATAGAACGCCTGCTCGACTTATCACCCGAGGACTGGCTCTCAGCAAACCTGGTCCTAACCGACATCAGCGGCAACACCCAGCGGACGCCGGGACTGCCCCCGAGCGCACCCACATGAGGCGAGCCACTGAAGCACACCAGAGCACCACAACTGCGGTGTCGTACTTTCAGGCCCACCTCCGCCGCTGCCCGATCATCGCGATTCTACGAGGACTCCCACCCGCAGCTGCGGCGACCACCGCCCAAGCGTTGTGGGACGTCGGAATCGACCTCATCGAGGTCACCGTGCAAGATGACGACGGACTCCGGACGCTCGAGTTCGTCGCCGAGATCGCGGCTGAAAACAACCGGCCCTTGGGCGCAGGCAGCGTCACCTCAGTTGCCAACCTCCATCGAGTCATCGACCTCGGTGCTGCATTTGCCATCTCTCCCGGCCTTGATATTGAACTCGTAGGCCAGGCCAAAGAGTCGGGCATCCCCTACCTGCCGGCAGTGGCGACACCCACCGAAATTCAGCTGGCGCAGGCCCACGGTGTCTCGGAGCTGAAGCTGTTTCCTGCCCGGGAGGTCGGAGGAACCCGCTTCCTCGCGGCCATGTCGGGGCCCTTTCCCGATGTTTCGTTCGTCCCTACCGGTGGCGTGACCATCGCAGAGATCGAGCAGTACCTTGACGCAGGTGCCCTTGGGATTGGACTCGGCACCGAGCTTGTCCGGCCCAAGGGTGTCGATTTGCTGAGAAGATGGCTCACCGGCAGACGGGAATCCCAATGATGACGACTAAAGGGCTGCTTCGATCCAGTGCCAGCATCGGGTTCCCCACCATTGAGTCGGAATCCCCACGATGACAGAGCAGCTTCGACCCAGCTCCAAGGCGATCCCCACCGACCTAGTCGGGGCAGCGACAGATGCCTTGATCGGTCGCAACGTCTTCGATGGAACGTTTTTGTCCCCTCTCATCATTGCCCGTACCACCGCGATTGAACACAACCTTGCAATGATGCGCGAATTCTGCCTCGCAAACCGGGTCGAACTGGCGCCGCATGGCAAGACCACCATGGCGCCCAGCCTGATCTCCCGCCAGATCGCGCACGGCGCATGGGGGATAACCATCGCCAACGCTGTCCAAGCACGGACCCTTTTCGACTTCGGCCTACAACGCCTGCTCATCGCCAACCAACTAGTCAACGAGCCCGCTATCGACTGGGCACTCGAAGCCTCAACCCGCGGCCTCGAACTCTATTGCTTCGTCGACTCGCACACCGGCCTCTCTCGACTCAATCGCAACAGCGCTGGGCACGTATCAGTTCTCGTGGAAATCGGCGATCGCGGCGGCCGAGGCGGCGTGCGCAACATCGACGAGGCGATTGCGCTGGCAGAAGAGGCGAGGGCTCTGAAGACGGTGCGCTTTGCCGGGGTCGCCGGGTACGAGGGCGTGTTCCTCTCCGCCCACGATCATGGCGACCGCTGTCATGTGCAGGACTATCTGCGGCTTCTCGCCCATTCGTTCGAGAGGATAGCCGCCCTCGGACTTTACGACCCGGAAACTCCCCCGATCCTCACAGCGGGCGGAAGTGCCTGTTTCGATGATGTTGTCGACATCTGTGGCCCGGTGGCCGATGCCCACCATGGCGAGCTCGTTCTGCGCAGCGGCTGCTACGTCACCCACGACAGCGGGTTCTACAACAAGATTTCCCCGCTCCGAGACCATGCCGAACTGGCCCCGTTCCGACCGGCGCTCGAAGCTATCGCCCAGGTCATTTCACGCCCTGAGCCAACACTTGCCCTGCTTGATCTCGGGAAGAGGGACGTGTCGTTCGACCAGGGACTCCCGGTGCCGCTGTGGCGATACCAGCAGACTCGACGCACCCCCGCCCCTGACTCCTGGCGAGTCTCCAACCTCATGGACCAACACGCTTATTTGACCGTCGAAGCCTCAGATGCTCTAGCCGTCGGCGATTTCATCTCGCTTGGGATCAGCCACCCGTGTACAACGTTCGACAAGTGGAAGCACATTCCCGAAGTAGATGACAATGGGACGGTCGTCGCCGTGATCTCAACCGAGTTCTAACCCGAAACGTTGCTCACCCAATACCCCGGCCAACCCGAGCCGCCCCCTCGCCCGGCATCCAACCCCTATAATCGAGCGGAGGCGCGATGAGCCAGACCGTGCAACGAGCCATCCAAGTACTGGGCCAGATCGCCGAGAGGCCATCGTCGATCGAACAGATCGCTTCGTTTATGGGGACCCATCGCAGCACTGCCTTGCGGACACTCCAAGTGCTCGAGGCCGAGCAGATGGTGGTACGAGACAGCCACAACGTGTTCCGCCTCGGTCGCCGTGTTATCAGCCTTGCCAATGCGGCGTTGGAGAACATCGATCTCCGCTCGGTCGCTGCGCCGTTTCTCACCGACCTCAGCCATGATGTCGAGCATACGATCCATCTCGCCATGCTCGAGGGCGACACCGTTGTCTATATCGACAAGCGCGAAGCGAAACAGACCGTCCGCATGTACTCCCGTATCGGCAACACAGCACCGCTCCACTGCACAGGCGTCGCCAAGGCCATCGTCGCGTTTCTTCCACCCGAGGACCAAGATCGCATTGCGTCGACCATCGACTACGTCGCCCACACCGAGAACACCATCACGAGCACCGGCGAGTATCTCGCAGACCTTCGGGCCACTATTGAGCGCGGCTACGCGATCGACCATCTCGAGCACGAGCCGTGGGTCAACTGCGTCGCCGCACCGGTATTCGAGGCATCCGGTCAGGTCATCGGATCGGTATCGATCACCACCACGACTCTGTCCTGCGACTACGACACCCTGCTTTCCATGGTGCCGCAGCTCTTCAAGGCCAGCTTTGGCATCTCCCGAGAATTCGGGTGGACCGACAACGGCCCCAACGGCAACGAGGTGTAATTCAAATCGACGCACCCTCTTGCTCTATCCACCCTTGATCACACCGCGGGACTGTTCTCGATCAAGCGCAGCCAGCGCTCACATGCGGATGGTTCGCTGGCCGACGGGCAGAACTGGATCGTGGCTCCTTGGCAGGGCACCCGCTGCGCGATGAGCTGATCGGCGTCGTCGAGCGTCACGAACAGCGTGCCCATGTCCGGCCCTCCGAAGCACAGGTTGGTTGGGTGGCGGCCCGGCACCGCAATCGGATCGAGTTGGGTGCCGTCAGGCGCAAACACGCGGACACACCCAGCGCCGTAGTGGGCCACATACAGGTTACCGCGCACATCACGCGCCATGCCGTCAGGACCTTGCACTTCGACGCCAGCCTCAAGAGGCAGCTCCGCGAAGAGCTCCGCTCCGCCGAGCTGCCCTTCGACTAATCGCCGGTGGCGCCACAAGCGGCTCGTACGAGTCTCCGCATACACCAACTCCTCTGACGTGGCCACGACCCCGTTCGGAAACGCCAAACCAGATGCGATCTGTTCGGGAATCGCCGTTCCCGCGTGGAGGACATATACCCCGCCAATGGCGTTGTCGAGATCCGAACCCCACGGATCGGTGAACCAGAGATTGCCCTCGCGATCGAAACTGAGATCGTTCGGCCCGTTCGGTGATCGCACGTACACCGACAGTGCTCCTTGATCGGTCGCCCGCAGAATCGCCCGGTGCCCCTCGTCGGTGATGTAGAGGCAGCCGTCGGGTCCGAATGCCAGCGCCGCGGGTATCCCCTCCACGTCGCCGGCGGAGGTGTTGAACAGTCGCCGCGTGTCGCCCGGGCGATCGGGGTGCGTCGCCACAATGTCACCGCCGGAGACCCTCGGGTTGCTGTCGCGGCTAAAGCTTCAAACATTCAGTATCCAGCCGCCCGGCCCGAGAGTGGGCCCTTCGGGAGCAGTCACGCCTTCCGCGATGAGCATCGATGCGCTGCTCATCGCTCTCGCTGGCCCACCGAAGCACCACAGATCCGCACCCCTGCCTCATCGAAGACGTGAATCGCACCGGGAGCAGCGTCTATGTGAACGACGTCGCCAGGCCGCACATCAGTATCGGCCTCGGCCCGCACCATCGCCGATGAGCCGTCTCCCAGATCGACCTCCAGGTAGCTGTCGCTGCCGAGGTAGTCGCGTCGCCTCGCCTCGCCGGAGAAGCACGCTGACGCCGAGTCCGTCGCCCGCAGCGCGCTGGGCCGCAGGCCCACGGTGACCGCGGCCCCCGGCTCCAGGGCGACGGCAGCGTCGGGAGCGAGGGTCGTGTCGACAATCCGAAGAGCGCCGTCGTCGCTCACCGTGAGCGAGTGGAGTGGCATGCGCGGGCTCCCGATGAACTGAGCCACAAACGTGTTCGCGGGAGCGGTGTACAGCTCGTGAGGCTGTCCGACCTGCTGGATCCGCCCCGCGTTGAGGACCACGACCCGGTCGGCCATCGTCATGGCCTCGATCTGGTCGTGGGTGACGTACAACGTCGCCTTCTTTATGCGGGCATGCATATCCAAGAGGCTCGTCCGCATGTCGGCGCGCAACAACGCGTCGAGGTTGGAGAGCTGCTCGTCCATGAGAAACACTGCTGGTTGGCGAACGATCGCTCGAGCCAGGGCAACCCGCTGCCGCTGCCCGCCGCTCAACTGCGCAGGTTTTCGGCCAAGGTACGGCGTCAAGTCAACGATGTCGGCTGCCTCGGCGGTGCGCTCCTCGATGACCGCGCGCCTCAGTCGGGGCTGCCGGCTCATTTTGAGTGGAAACGCGATGTTCTCTCGCACCGTCATGTGGGGATACAGCGCGTAGTTCTGGAAGACCATAGCCACGTTGCGGTCTCGGGGCCTGACGTAGTTGACGAGTTCGCCCGCGACGTGGATCTCGCCGTGGCTGGCTTCCTCAAGCCCTGCGATCATCTTCAGGATCGTGCTCTTGCCGCACCCGGAGGGGCCCAGGAGGACAACGAATTCGCCTTCAGCGACTTGTAAGTCGAATGGCTGTAGCACCTCGACGGCGCCGTAGGACTTCGCGACTTGGATGAGGCTCACAGCGACGTCAGACGGGGATGACAAGGCGGGCATTTCTTCCTATTCCTTGAGTGCGCCGGAGAGATCGTTGACCACGAATGCCTTCTGAACCAGCAGGAACACAAGTGTGATGGGGATGGCGGCCGCCAACATGGCTGCCGAGAGCAGACCCCAGTCCTGCAAGAACGCGCTCTGGAGGCCAGAGATGCCGACTGCGAGCACCTGCCGCTCGGAGTCCTGCACCGCGATGAGGGGCCAGATGAACGACGTGTACTGCAACATGAACGTGAACATCCCCAATACCACCAGTCCAGGGCGGATCAGCGGCAAGACGATTCTGCGGTAAATGGTGAACTCAGAAGCGCCGTCAAGGCGAGCTGAGTCCTCCAGGTTGTCGGGGATCCCGACGATGAAACTGCGAGCCATGAAGATGCCGAGGGGGTTCGCCAGCGGCGGCAGAATCAGAGCCCAATAGGTGTTCAAGAGCCCGAGATAGCGGACCACGAAGAACAGCGGGATGATCAACGCCGAAATGGGAATCGCCACCGACAGCAGGAACAGCAGGGCGACACCGCGCCTGCCCGTGAACTCCATCTTCGCCAACGCGTAGCCCGCCATAGTGTCGAACCAAAGCTTCAACACGGTCACCGCGCCCGCGACGAAGAGCGTGTTGAAGGTCCACCACACGAACGGGTGGTCTGCGAACAGCGATTCGAAGTTGCCCCAATAGATCGGCGACGGGATCCAGTCTGGCGGGTAGCTGAACAGCGACGTCGTTTCCTTCAACGAGGTGGACACGACATACAGGAACGGCACGAGCGCGATCGCGACCCCAACGAGCAGAATCACGTATGACAATGCAATCGCCGGTCGCGACGCTGGCAGCCCCGAACGAGCCGCACTGCCGGAAGATTCCACCTCGCGTGTCTCGTCCTCGTAAGTCCCTGGCGTCGTCACTTCCGGTCTCGCAGCAGGAACGTCTGAAGCCCGGTGAGGACCAGAACAGTGATGACCAGCAGGAAGGACAGCGTCGCTCCGAAACCGATGTCGCCAAACAAGAACAGGCTCCGATAGATGTAGAGCGACACCGAGATCGTGCTGTTGACCGGACCTCCATCGGTGAGCGCGAAAACGGAGTCGAAGAGCTGGAGGTTGACGATCGTCGCAAAAATGACCGCGAAGTAGAAGGTCGGCCGCAGCAAGGGAAGCGTCAGCCGCAGGAACCGCCGTATCGCGCCGGCCCCGTCGATCTCCGCGGCGTGGTAGAGCTCGCTGGGCAGAGCTGTCAAACCAGCGAGGAACATCATCGTCCAGAACCCGGTCCCCCGCCACACCTCGATCCCGGCAATCGTGGGGAGCGCGAGCGACGTGTCGCCCAGGAAGTTGATCGGGTCGCCGCCAAGCCCCCGAATGGCATAGTTGATTACCCCGAAGTCGGGGTGCAGCACGAACGCAAAGATGAACGCAGCCACTACGGCTGGTTGGAGTGTCGGCAAGTACAGGGCAACGCGGATCGGAGCACTGCCGCGGGAAATCGTGCGCAATGCCAATGCCAAGACCATGGCGATGATGAACACGGCCGGGATCGCCATCGCGCTGTAGACCACCGTGTTGCGGATGCTTGTTCTAGCCAGCGGGTCGGCGAATGTGTCTCGCCAGTTGTCGAGGCCAACGAACTCAGCAGGACCAAGCACGCCTCCAGTCCTGAACGTGGACACGAAAAGCCACACAACTGGAATGAGGAGAAACGCGATAAACGCCAGCAGATTCGGTCCCAAAAAGGCGTAGGCGGTGAGCGTTGTACGCCGTCGGTATCGTCTCCGCAGCCGGCGGTGCTCCTCCGGGGAAAGGGTCAGCTGCGTGCTGCTCAAGCCGGTGTCGACATCAGTCATCGCGTGCTGCCTCCCCTCGCATTGAAGTTAGCCAAAGCCAAGCAACGGGCCCCGAGCCGCTCTGGTGCTTGCCTAGACGCTCCCCGCCTCTCACTGAAGATAGCCAACACCGAAAAAGGGAGGTTCTGGCGCCCCAAATCCCACCTGCCTGGGGCGCCAGAACTCCTGAAGGGCTCGCACGTGGCCGCTGCAATGGCCTCCGAGGGGAGGGGAAAGTCCTGGAGGCCGCAGCGGCCTGATGCGAACGTGGTTTCTGCCCTTCCGCTACCCGGCGAGGACGCCGTCGATCGCGGCACACATCCCAGCGACGGCTTCTTCGCCAGTCAGGTTTCCGCGGAACGCATCCTCAGCCACTGGCCACGCGGCTTGCAGCGCTTCGAGGATTTGGGGATGCGGCTGAAGCCCTTGGACACGAGGTACAAGCTCGGATTGCACGGTCTTCATGGCCGGGTTCTCGGCAAACAGATCGCCGATGATGTCGGTGCGGACAACTTGCAGGTTCACCTGCTCCGCGAATCTTCCAACCTGCGGAGCAGATGCCCAGTGCTTGATGAACTCCCATGCCGCGTCCTTGTTGTTGCTGGCCTCTGCGATGCTCAAGATTCCGAAGTTCCCCATCACCGTGTGGCCCTGTGGCCCGGGGGGCGCAGCCGCGACCGTCCATGAGAAGCCCGGCGGGTTCTCATTCAGCGACACGATGTTCGGCGTCTCATGATGCAAAATCGCCACACGTCCCGCGGCGAACAGGTCGAACAGGCCCTGGTTGTCCAGCGAACCGATTGCTGGGGTGACACCAGCCGTGTGGATGTCGATCAGGAACTGCATGGCGTCGACCACGTCCTGGCCGACCAACCCGCACTCAGTCCAATCGTCGGACAACACGTCGCCGCCTGCATTGTGGATGTAGGGGTACCAATCCCACCAGGCGAAGTCGGCGGCCGAAGTTCGCGCCGCAAAGCCGAATACATCATCGGTTGTCAGTTCCTCGGCCGCGGCAAGCATCGACTCATAGGAGTCATCCCAGCTGTCAAGCAAGCCCGCCTCCTCCAGAAGGGTTTCGTTGATGAAGATGTTGTATACGGCACCGAGCACGGGCACACCCCACGTGCCGCCTTGCTGCTCGGCCAGATCCCAGGCGAAGGGGCTGATGTCGGCCCGCTCGTCGGCCCACTCCGGATCGTTGACCAAGTCCGTCATGTCGTGCAAAACACCTTGCTCTGCGAACGCCGGATAGATGAGATCGACGAGATATTGGACATCTGGCGGCGAACCGCTGGCAAACAGGGTTGTCAGCTCAGCTACGTGTACCGGCCAGTCATAGGTTGAGAACTCGACGTTGACGTCGGGGGCGACCTGTGCATTGAAATCGGCAATGATCTGCTCGTTGAACTCGACCTCCATCGCCGAATGCGGCCCCTTGATGAAGCCGATCGTTCCAGAGAGCTCTGGCGTCGGGGCGGGTGCCGGGGCATCAGCGGTCCCCTCCTCCGAATCATCCGCTGGCTCAGGCGAGGCGTCGCCCGAACTGTCGTCAGCACCGCCGCTGGCCACCTCCGGGGTTGGATCGGTCACACCACTCGAATCGTCGTCATTGCCGCATCCGGCCGCGACGAGGGCAAGAACGAAGACTGCTGCGAGAATGCGCCAAAGGCGCCCAGGTGAACGCTGACGGTCGCTGTTACTACTTGGCATAAGAATCCTCCCTCTGTGCGTTTATTGCACTATTTGTGCGAATACCGCAATAACTACCCTATGGTACGAGACCAGAGATGTCCAGCAAAGCGGATGGAACTGGAAGCGATGTCGCAAAGACGCGCTATGTTGCCGCTGCCACGGGAACGGTAAGGGCGAAGGCCACTATGACCGAGCGAATCGAGGCCCAGCCGACACGATCGGGCGGATCGGCGGTCGTCGGGCAGCTTGCGCGCGAAGGCGTCGAGGTGGTGTTCGGCATCCCCGGAGTGCAGCTCATGCCCATCCTCGACTCGTTCCACCTCGGTGCCGACAAGATCCGCTACATCACCGCCCGCCATGAGCAGGCCACCGCCTACATGGCCGATGGCTATGCCCGAGTGAGCGGGCGACCGGGCACAACTCTCATTGTGCCCGGTCCCGGCGTGTATAACGCTGGGGCCGGCCTGGCGACGGCGTACGCCGCGTCGTCGCCGGTCTTCCAGATTTCGGGCCAGATCAACCGCGATGCGATCGGCCGCGGTAACAGCCTTCCCCACGAGGTACACGATCAGCTCGACGTAGTCCGGCCGATCACCAAGCACGCTGAGCGAGTCACCGACGCCGATCAACTTCCCGCCGCTGTTCGACGGGCCTTCGCGGTTATGACCAGCGGCCGTCCCCGCCCGGCCCACCTCGAGATCCCACCCGAAACCATGGAGGAGCCTACTGCTGCTCCGGTGATCGACCCGGTGGCCAGCGAGCCGCTGAGGCCAGACCCCGATCTCGTCTCGCAAGCCGCCAGGCTGTTGGCCGAAGCACACCATCCCCTGATCGTGGTGGGCGGTGGGGCCCATGGCGCAGCACAGGTCCTGCGCTATCTGCAACATCACCTCCAAGCGGCGACCATTTCCACTCGCGAGGGCAAGGGCGTGATCGACGGCCGCAATCCCGCGGCAATCGGCACCGTGTTCGTCCACGAGCGACTCGCGCCGGTCATCGCCAGTGCTGATGTGGTGCTCGCCGTGGGAACCCGTCTCCAGGGCGTCGGGCTAGGCGAAAGCAGCCGACTGATTCATCTCGACGTCGATCCCGCGGAGATCGGCCGATTCACCCCGCCCGAGGTGACCCTGGTGGGCGACGCCGAAGCGGGGGCAACCGACCTGCTCGGCGCGCTGCGGCAGATCAGCGATCCGAGCCCCGACCGCTCCGGCGAGTGGCAGGAGGCTCGCCGACAAGTCGTTGCCGCCCACCGCGCCGCCGGCCCCCAAGCCGCAATCGTCGAAGCCCTGAGCGACAGCCTGCCCGAAGACGCAGTGTTGGCCATTGACGCCACCATGGTGGGCTACATGTGCCACATGTACCTGCCAGTGGCCCACCCGCGCTCCTATCTCACTTCCTCGTACATGGGCACCCTTGGCTTTGCCATGAACATGTCCCTCGGCGCCAAGCTGGCCGCCCCCGAACGCCCAGCCGTGTCAATCAGCGGCGACGGAGGCTTCCTGTTCGCCAGCAACGAGCTGGCCGCCGCCGTCCAATACGACATCGGCTCCCTCCACATCGTGATCAACGACAGCGGCTACGGCAACACCCGCCTCGACCAAGAGCTCAACTACGGCGGCAGGCTCCTCGGCACCGAGTTGCGCAATCCCGATCTGGTGAAATATGCCGAATCATTCGGCTGCGCCGCCACCCGCGTAACCGATGAAGCTGGCCTCCGTCACGCAATCCGGGACATGATTGCCGAAGACCGCCCCGCAGTCATTGAGCTGGCCATCGACCCCCTCCCCACCAACGCATTTTGAACAAGCCAGTAGCAGAGCACCGAAGGCCTGCTTAACGCCCCGTCGATGACCCGCCGTTCGTTCGTTGGGAAATCAAAGTAGGTTGCTAGGCCAGGTGAAGCGCCCGAACATCGTCTACATCCTCGCCGACGACCTCGGCTATGGAGACGTGGGCTGCAACGAGACCGGAGGCAGAATCCCGACCCCAAATATCGATGCCCTCGCCCAGCGGGGCAAGAGATTTCGCGATGCCCACGCCACTTCGGCGGTGTGCAGTCCCAGCCGATACAGCATCCTCACCGGTCGCTATGCCTGGAGGACACGGCTGAAGAGAGGCATCGTCTGGCACTGGGATGCGCCGCTCATCGAACCCGGGCAACAGACCGTGGCAACGCTGCTCCAAGAGCACGGCTACCGGACAGCCTGCATTGGGAAATGGCACCTTGGGTGGGACTGGCCGACCAAGGACGGAACCCGGCCCAACGACACACTCCCCTACGGTGCCTACTGCGACCCAAAGCGCGCCGTCTACGAAGACAACATCGACTACACCCGCCCCATCGGCGGCGGGCCCACCGACCACGGGTTTGACTCCTATTTCGGTGTGGACGTGCCCAACTTCGCCCCCTATACCTGGTTTGAGGACGACCGGGTCGTCGAAGCGCCGACCGAACCAAAGCCGGCCCACGTCTACGGTCATGATGGCCGGGCGGTGGCCAGTTGGGAACCTCGCAGCATCGTCCCTGAATGCACCAAGCGTGCGGTCGCTTTCATCTCCGAGGCCGCTACGAGCAGACAGCCCTTCTTCCTTTACTTCCCGCTGACCAGCCCCCACTCACCGGTTGTCCCGAATGAGCAGTTCGAGGGACGCAGCGGGATTGGGGCCTATGGAGACTTCGTTTGCGAAGTCGATTGGGTAGTAGGCGAGATTACGGCTGCGCTCGACCACGCGGGCTGCACTGAGAACACCCTGGTGGTATTCACGAGCGACAACGGACCCGAGCTCGAAGTCGCCGACGATGAAGGCGCCTTCGCTCGCGCTCGCCGAACGCAGCACTACAGCATGGGACCCTTGCGGGGAGTCAAACGCGACGTGTGGGAGGGCGGACACCGGGTGCCTTTTCTCGCTTCTTGGCCCGGGGTCATTCCCGAAGGCTCGACTTCGGACGCCCTGGTGTCGCTTTCAGACTTGCTCGCCACCTGCGCCGATGTTCTCAACTCGTCCCTGGAAGACTTCGGCGAGCTCGACAGCGAATCAATGCTTCCGGTACTGCGCGGCCAAGAAGGAGGGCGCACCTCTCTGGTGCTTCACGGCGGCGATGGCCGGTTCGCCCTGCGCCAAGGACCGTGGCTATTTGTGGACGCGCCGAGCGGGAGCGAGAGGGAAGAACCCGACTGGTACCGCTCCGAGCGCGGCTACGTGGCCCACAATCATCCCGGGGAGATGTTCAACCTCGTGCACGACCTCCCCGAGCGCGACAACCGCTATGGCACCGAACGCCATCTCGTGACACAAATGTCGAAGGCCTTGGACCAAACGGTGGCCGACCACCGAGTAAGCGGAACCCCCACATCGCAGCCAATCACCGAGTGACCGCGACCAACGCCACCAGGCGTCAGGCGAGGCTCCTCTGATTCCAAATCCGTGGAGCTCGAGGTCTACCCGGGCAGATCTAGGATGATGCCGAGCACTTCCCGGACCTGGTTGAGCACTGTACCGCCGACATTGCCCCTAGTGTTTTCGATGCGGCTAGCAGCAACGGCGCGGATGTGCTGACACTGGGCAGCTGACGCATGGTCCAGCCCATTCTCGAAATCGGCTTCAAACTCCACCTCTGATGCAAACTTTCGAAGGACCGTCGTAAGCGGAACCACATGGACAATACTCGGCCCAGCATCAAGCACTCGCTGGGCGGTCACCACAACTGCGGGATGCCGAAACCCAGCTTCTCGTCCCTCAGGTGCCCCCAGATCTAAGTCAACGACATCACCCGAGGTCAGCATCGAGCCAACTGACCTCTTCAATAGTGAGTTCACCGTGCAACTCAGCTCCGATCTTGTCTTGGCGCAACCGCCGCACCGCGATGGCAACTGTGTCGCCCACCGTGGTGCCCAGGGAAGCGGCCAGTTCCTTCAACTCTCGGTGCGTAGCGATGTCGATCCGCACGCTAGTGCTTTGCATGCAGAAATGTTAGCAGCTTTGAATACATAACCAACCGCGGAAGCCGCTTCCTGTAGCAGCCACCCCTCATATGAACACGCATGCTTTGGCAAAGATTGCCAAAATGCTAGACTCTTGGGAAATGGCCACGATGAATGTGTCGCTTCCCGACGATCTCAAGAGCTTTGTCGATTCTCAGGTCAGCCACGGCAACTATGGATCGACCAGCGAATACATACGGGATCTGATCCGCCACGACTACGACCGCGGCCAACTTCGAAATGCGCTCCTCGAGGGCGCCCGATCCCCCCTCTCCACCGAAGCCGACACTGCATACTTCGAATCACTCCGAAACCAAGCCCAGGCCAACACCTAGCCCGTGCAAGTCCACCTCCGCGCCCGCGCGGCCAACGATGTCGAGGCCGCGGTGGCCTACTACCGCGAAGAAGCCGGTCCTGATACCGCACTCAGTTTCGTAGACGCGCTAGAAGCCGCGATAAACCACCTTCAGCAGCATCCATTCACCGGGTCGCTCCGATTCGCATTTGAACTGGAGATCCCAGAGCTTCGGAACTGGCCTCTCCAGAAATTCCCCTACCTCATTTTCTATATGGCCACCGAAAACCACATCGACATCTGGCGCATCCTGCACGCCCGACGAGATATCCCCGCCCACCTCTCCCCGCCCCCTCCCCTATGACCCTCCTCTGATCCAGCGCACATAAGTGTTCCAGCGTGGGTGCCCGGGGATGCCTCGTGTGGCATTGGGACGCGCCCCCCATTGATCCAGGGCATTCGACTGGGGGGTCGGCGAGACCGTGGAATGCTCGGTGTTTCAGTCGGCGTCGACGGGTCGAAACGATTGACCCATGCTCCGCAACATCGCAGTTGCAACCTGATCGTTGACCGTCGCGGGAACAGGTTGGGGACCAGCTTCTAGTCCGCAGTCCGGTGCGACGAGTGCGGCGAGCGATCGAGCTTGGAGGGTCAGACCCAGATCCATGGCCTCGATTGGGTTGCCGATTCCTCCATAGGCGGCAAGGTTGACGATCTTGCCATCAGCGATGCAAAACACCGTCTTGCCGTTTGGGAGCTCGTGACGAGTCAGCGATGGGGTCAATTCGACTCCGGACGCACTCTGCTCCAGGGCCTCAACGTCTATCTCGGTGTCGATATGACCGGCGTTCGCCAACAGCACGCCGTCGCGCAGCTGCTGGATTGAGGCGAAGTCAACCACACCAGCCCGGCCCGTTGCAGTGATGACCACGTTGGCATCGACCGGCACGTGTGACGCATCGGCGACATCGAACCCATCCATCGCGGCCTCAAGCGCCTTGGTTGGATCGAGTTCGAGCACGGTGACGTCGGCGCCCCGGTGTTCGGCATAAAGGGCGATGCCGCGACCGCACCAGCCATATCCGTACACCGCGACCCGTTTTTTGTGGAACGACATGTTGGTCACGCGCCCAATCGTGTCGACGACAGACTCACCAACGCCGTGCTTGTTCTCCACGATCGCCTTTAGGGGACTGTCGTTGATCACGATGACGGGAAAACCGACCTCGCCAGCGTGCTCCTCCCTCAATCGGAACGCCCCCGAGGTGGTCTCCTCGGTAGCCCCCAGTGGCACGCGCGAGTTGCGAAGACAGGCCACGATGAGTTCCGCTCCGTTGTCCAAAATCAACTGCGGCTCCGCCGATGCGATCTGGGCGAGGTTGGCTGCGGTTGCCTCTGGCCCCTGACCCGGCCGATCAAGAACCTCGCAACCGATGTCGCTCAGCACTTCGACGGTCCCGAACTGCGTGGTGCCCTCGTTGCCCATCGCAATGACACGGGCACCGCCTGCCATCAGCGCTTCAATCAGAACCGCGGTCTTGGGCTCCAGATGGAGGCGGAACCCCAACGTGATCCCATCGAATGGCCGCCTCTGCGCGAATTCCCCGAGCGTCTCAACCAGAATCGGCATATGTCGCCGGGTCCAAGCAATTCGTCCCTCAGCCACACGGCGATCGTCAAGCATCAACTGACCCTAAACCGAAATTACTGAGCGCATTGCGTCTTTCCCTTCTGGGGCCGAAGCTGGTCTGTTGCTTCGATTGAGTACCGTTCCGATATGTCTCAAATCCACCAGGCTTGGATCGACTTCTGTGAGGAGTTGAAGGGGTCGGTTGACTACGTGTTTGCTGAAGACCAGGTGACCGAGTCCCCCATCGACGAAGCCGAGGGAGTTCGCCACGTGGTTAGGTCACTGGTCAAGGCGTGCCTGGCAACGTTCGAGAACGCCGACCCAAGGCTCCCGGAGCTCGCCTGGTTCCACCCGTCGAAGATGGGACTCGACAATCCTGATGCGCTCTATCAGTCCGCTCCGATCGACCTGGTCCACGACTACGAGTTCTCCGGCAACATCGGTTCGGTGGCGTACCTCGGCATCGCCTTGATGAGCATGAAGTGGGGCACGGGCGATTTCGAGTTCGTGAGGAACATCCACGTCTCCGAGCTCGGTGCCGACAAGAACGGCGACTTCACGGTGACGCTGAGCTCACAACCCGATCCGGGGAACACCGGACTCCCGTGGTTCGAGCTCCCAGCCAAGCGAACGTCCCTGCTTGTGCGTCAGTTCTCCTCGGACTGGGAGAGCGAGTCGCTCGCAGCCCTCTCGCTTCGATGCCTCTCAGAGGACCCGCCGGCATCTCGGATCACCCCTGAGCAACTGGCCTCCAAACTGCGCTCCGTATCCGCCGAGGTGAACCGTGTTCCCCCGTTCTGGAATGGCTACTACCGGGAGCACATTGCCCGGAGGGAGGTCAACTCGTTCGAACACATCGAGCCGACCCCGCCCGAAGATGTCGGATCATTGGGCGGCGCCACCGATCAGGCGTATGCCGAGTGCTGGTACGACATCTCCCCAGGCCAAGCGCTCCTCATCGAGGTAGAGATCCCCGAGTGCGTCTACTGGAACGTGCAACTCGGCGACATCTGGGGGCAGTCCACCGACTGGGTCAACCGGCAATCCAGCCTCAACGCCGGACAAGCGGTGCTCGACAACGGCATCCTCCGCGTAGTCGTGTGCGAGGCCGACCCCGGCTACAACAACTGGCTCGATCTCGGCGGCTGCACCCAGGGCCAGATCCTGTTCCGGTGGAATCAAGCCAACGTGATCCCCAAACCCGTCGCCCGGCTGCTCGCAGCCGAAGACCTCCCTGCCGCGATACCCGAGTCCGAAGCCATGCTGACGGTCGAAGAACGGTCGGCCGCCCTAGCCCGAAGACGCCGAGCCGCACTCGCCCGCTTTCGCCGATGACCGCCCGAGCCAGGCAACTAGTCGTCTTCAGGCAGCAATGGTGACACCGAAACTCTCTATATCCCGCTGACCAGGAAATACGGTCCTCTGTGTGTCGGAGGGGGGACTTGAACCCCCACGCCCGTATTGGGCACTAGCCCCTCAAGCTAGCGCGTCTGCCAATTCCGCCACTCCGACGTGGACGCCGGGCAACCGGCGCAGAGGGCACCCTATCGCGGCGGGTGCCCGGGGCTCTATGAGATTGCCAGCGGGCCTACGGAGCTGCCGGCCAGCGGGAGAGGGGGGATCCCGCTGGCCAGCTGGCCGTTGCTGGGCTCAGGTCAGATCGAATCGATCCAGGTTCATGACCTTGGCCCAGGCTGAGGCGAAATCGCCGACGAACTTCTCCTCGCCGTCGTCGCACCCGTACACCTCGGCAATGGCCCGGAGCTGCGAGTTGGAGCCGAACACCAGGTCAGCGGCGGTGGCCGTCCAGCGGAGCTCGCCGGTGGTGCAGTTCCGGCCCTCGTAGACGCCGGGCTGGTCGATTGAGGCCTGCCACTCGGTATCCATGGTGAGGAGGTTGGTGAAGAAGTCGTTGGTCAAGGTGCCCGGCCGGTCGGTGAGCACACCGTGCTGGGATTGGCCGGCGTTGGCGTCGAGCGCCCGCATCCCGCCCACCAGCACCGTCATCTCCGGGGCGGTCAGGTTGAGCAGGAACGCCTTGTCCACCAGCAGCTCCTCGGCGGGCCGCTTGTGGAAATCGGCCAGGTAGTTGCGGAAGCCGTCGGCGGTGGGCTCCAGAACGGCGAAGCTCTCCACGTCGGTCTGCTCGGCGGTGGCGTCGGTGCGCCCCGGCGAGAACGGAACCGCCACGTCGTGGCCGGCGTCGCGGGCCGCCTGCTCCACGGCGGCACAACCGCCCAGCACGATCACATCGGCCAGCGAGACCTGCTTGCCGCCTTGCGCGTTGAAGTCGGCCTTGACCTGCTCAAGGGCACCCACCACCTCGGCTGTGCCGGACTCAACGTTCACCTCCCACCCGCTTTGCGGTGCGAGCCGGATGCGGGCCCCATTGGCCCCGCCACGCATGTCGGTGCCCCGGAATGTCGAGGCCGAGGCCCAGGCGGTGGACACCAACTGCGAAACCGTCAGCCCCGAGCCCAGGATCCGGGCCTTGAGGTCGGCGATCTCATCGGCGCCGATGGGCTCGCCCTGGGGGGCGGGAACCGGGTCCTGCCAGATCAGCTCCTCTTCGGGGACCTCGGGTCCGAGGTAGCGGGCCACCGGGCCCATGTCGCGGTGGGTGAGCTTGAACCAGGCCCGGGCAAAGGCGTCGGCCAGCTCGTCGGGATTCTCATGGAAGCGCCGGGAGATCGGCTCGTAGATGGGGTCGAACCGCAGAGCCAAATCCGTGGTCAGCATCATTGGCGCAACCCGCTTAGAAGGATCATGGGCATCGGGCACGGTGTCATCGGCCGACCGGTCGGTGGGGCGCCACTGATGGGCACCGGCGGGGCTCTGGGTCAGCTCCCACTCATAGCCGAACAGGTTGTCGAAGAAGCCGTTGTCCCAGGTGGCTGGATCGTTGGTCCATGCGCCCTCCAGGCCGCTGGTGATGGTGTCACCGCCCACGCCAGTGCCGAAGGTGTTCTTCCAGCCCAGGCCCTGCTCTTCGAGACTGGCCCCCTCTGGGTCAGCCCCGACGTAGGTGTCGGGGGCGGCTCCGTGGGCTTTGCCGAAGGTGTGGCCGCCGGCGATCAGCGCCACGGTCTCCTCGTCGTCCATGGCCATGCGCCCGAACGTCTCCCGAATGTCGATCCCGGCCGCGATCGGGTCGGGATTGGCGTTGGGGCCTTCGGGATTGACGTAGATGAGGCCCATCTGCACCGCACCCAGCGGGGTCTCGAGCTCGCGCTCGCCGGTGTAGCGCTCATCGCCCAGCCACTCGTTCTCCGAGCCCCAGTAGACGTCTTCCTCGGGGGCCCATATGTCGGGGCGACCGCCGCCGAAACCGAAGGTCTCAAGACCCATCGACTCCAGCGCCACGTTGCCAGCCAAGATCAAGAGGTCGGCCCACGACAGCTTGCGGCCGTACTTCTGCTTGACGGGCCACAGCAGCCGGCGGGCCTTGTCCAGGCTGGCGTTGTCGGGCCAGCTGTTCAGCGGGGCGAACCGCTGCGCCCCGGTGCCTCCCCCGCCGCGGCCGTCGCCGATGCGGTAGGTGCCGGCGGCGTGCCAGGTGAGGCGGATCATCAACGGGCCGTAATGGCCGTAGTCGGCGGGCCACCATTCTTTGGAATCGACCAGCACATCGGCGATGTCCTGTTTCACTGCCGCCAGATCGAGGGACTCGAACTCGACGGCGTAGTCGAAGTCGCCTCCCATCGGATCGGCTTCAGGCGAGTGCTGGTGCAGGATCTTGAGGTTCAGCTGCTCGGGCCACCACTGCTCGGTGGCCGAGGTTCCCTTGGCGGTATTGGCCCCAGAAAACGGGCACTGGTTCGCACTTTCGGTCATTGGACTCTCCTTTGAGTTTGAGTTGTGTGGATTGTTGGTTGGTTCATTGGGCCGCTGGCTCCTTGTCAGCGGCAAAGCACTCGGGGCAGCGGCCCCAGTAGATGACTTCGGCCTCGTCGATCTCATACCCGGAGTCGTCGGCCGCGGTAAGGCAAGGGGTGTAGCCCACCGCGCAGTCGACGTCGACCATTCGATTGCAGGAGCGGCAGATCAGGTGGTGGTGGTTGTCGCCTACCCTGTCCTCGTAGCGGGCGGGCGATCCGGCGGGCTGGATCCGGCGGATCAGTCCCTTCTCGGCCAGCATCCCCAACGAGTCGTAAACCGCTTGGCGAGAGATAGCGCCAATCTCGTTGTGGACCGCCTCGGCCACATCTTCAACGGTACCGTGAGGACAGGCCGAAACGGCACGGATAACGGCAATCCGCTGAGCAGTGACCTGCAAGCCGTGCTGCCGCAACAGATCGGCGGGAACGGGAGTGTCGCTGGATCCCATGCGGACACTCTAGCAAGAACTCTAGACTAAATCAAGAATTCTATTTCATCTATTTTCAGAATGTACCTGAGGCCTGCTCGGCCTTCATCTCCTCATAGCTGATCTCACCGCGGAGCATGCGCTGAGCAAGTACGGGGAGCTGGCTCCTCGGCCACCGGTCTTCCCCGACGAGGTGTGCCTCGCTCGTGATCGAGCCGTCTTCGGCAAATTCATAAGTGCGGTATCCAGGCGGGAGAGTGGTGTTCTCTCTCATGTCCAAGTTGACCGAGAGCGACGGGCACTGGTGGATGGGGCGCCCCGCACACTCCAAGATCGTGTTGGTGTGGGTGTGGCCAGCTCCTACCCCGCGGATGGTGGGGGCCTTGTCGATCAGCCGAGCGAATTCGGCATCATGAACTTCGCTCTTGAAGAAGCCGACAACCCCTGGTGGGTGATGAGTCCAAACGAAAGCGTGGTCGGCATCACTCCGACCGACGGTCTCACCCATCCACACAACCTCGGGGTCTCCGAAGCGACCGTGCTGCATGGTCCGATCCTCGGTGTCTACCAGAGAGCCATCGGGGCGACGCTCTCGCCCGTCGGCATTGGAGTCGGCGAACAGAAACAGCCAGTTCTCCACCCTCCAAGTGCGCCCGTTGCTCAGCCCCGGCCGAGGCAAAATGGCGTCGAAGGGCACCTGCCGGTCGTGATTTCCCGGACAAACGACAGCGGGAACCGGGATGCGGTCGAACTTTTCAGCAATCTTCATGTACTCGGCTTCAGTGCCATCGTTCGCGATGTCGCCGGTGATCACCACCAGATCGGGAAGCGGCCGAGCCTCATCAAACGCATCGGCAAACACCGCGTCCCAGGTGTCGTCGGTATTGCGCGACTCTCCCTCTGGGTTGGTGCTGAAGTGCGTGTCTGAAAACTGGGTGACGCGAAACACGTCATGAGTCTTCCAAATTCAGCGCCGCGAGAGAATTCGCGCAAAGTTGGTCTGGCTTAGTAGTTCCGACCCAGCGCCGCCGTACAGTCATGGATGAGTGGGTCACGAGATCGACTCCAACGAGAGCATGAGGACATGCAAGGAACTGTCAAGTTTTTCAACAATGAGAAGGGCTACGGCTTTATCTCGCGAGACGGCGGCGACGACGTCTTCGTCCACTATTCGAACATCGCCGGTGAGGGTCACAGATCCCTTAACGAAGGCCAAACAGTCGAGTTCGAAGTTGCCCCAGGCCGCAAGGGCGAGGAAGCACAAAACGTGCGAGTCGTCTGAACAATCCACGCGGTGACCACGCCGCAGAACCTCCTTGCCGGGGCACGTCTCATGACTCAGCATTACGACGAGTACACGCCTTCCTATCCGGATCGGGCGTCGTGGAGCTCTCCCCGGGTGCTTCGGGACCGCGCCGCTAGACATCCGCACCGCACCTATCTCGACGTGCCGTGGTCCGGCGAGTCTTACACCTTCGCCGAAACCCTCGATCTGGCCGAGCGTGTCGGCTCGGGAATGCTGGCCGCTGGGGCCCAGCCGGGCGACAGGGTCCTGATCATGATCCCGAACTGCTCCGCGTACATCCTCGCGTGGCTGGGGTCGTCGGTCGCCGGCCTCGTGGAGGTACCGATCAACACGGCCTATCGAGGGTCGTTCTTGGCCCATCAGGTCCGCACTACAGAGCCGGTGCTGGCCGTTATCGCGCCCGAGTTCGTGGAGCGCATCGGCGACGTTCCTGACGCGGTGACATCTATCCGCCACTATTTCGTCGTCGGAGATGATGCTGCGGTTGCCGCCGCGATCTCCCAACTGAGGGC